>JBKJYG010000385.1:0-6332 GCA_046715905.1 Hyphomicrobiaceae bacterium
GGTTTCAGCGACAGTGACGTCAAGCTCGAAGTCAAAGAGCAGTCGTTGACCGTCACCGGCAGCAAGGCTGACGCTCCGAAAGGCCAGCAGTTCCTGCATCGCGGGATTGCCACGCGGCCCTTCGAGCGGCGCTTCCAATTGGCCGACCATGTGGAGGTCAAGGGCGCGGAGCTGAAAGACGGCCTGTTGCACATCGATCTCGTTCGCAACGTCCCGGAGCGCCTGAAGCCCCGGATCGTGCCGATCGGCAAGAGCGATCAAAAGCAACTTGAGGCGACGGCCTAACCAAGCGTTTCCGCTGCGGTCTAGGCCATGTGATCGCAGCGGAAACGCGGACGACATAGCTTCAAGGCGGCCTGAGCCCGAAAGGTTCAGGTCGTTTTTGTGTTCGGTGGCTATCACCCCCCAGCCACGCCCTGAGCGTTCGTGTACAGGGCATAAACTGACTGACTGGCCGCCATGAACAGGCGATTCCGACGCGGTCCGCCGAAGCACAGGTTGGCGCAGCGCTCCGGGAGCGAAATGCGGCCGATCGGTGCGCCGTCGGGTGCAAAAACCAGGACGCCGTCGAGCTCGGGATCGCCCATGCCCCAGCCGCACCACAGATTTCCATCGATGTCACATCTTATGCCGTCGGGCGTGCCCTCCTGCGCGTCAATGAACACACGTTTGTTGCCGATCTGACGTCCGTCCTTGACCACGTCGTAGGCCAGGATTTTCCGGGTCGGCGCGCCGCGGGATTCGACAACGTAGAGGATCGTTTCGTCTGGCGAGAAGCAGAGTCCGTTCGGCGCCAGGATGTCGTCGGCCACGAGCGTGGCCTCACCGTTCGTGGGATCGAGGCGGTAGACGTGCTGGCCTACCTCCGATGCCGCGATAAACCCCTCGTAATCGCTCAGGAGGCCGAAAGGCGGGTCGGTGAACCAGACCGAACCGTCTGATTTGACCACCACATCGTTCGGCGAATTGAGCCGCTTGCCTTGGTACTGATCCATCAGCACGCTAATGCTGCCATCGTACTCTGTGCGCGTCACCCGACGGCCGCCATGCTCGCAGGTGACGAGCCGGCCCTGCCGGTCTCGCGTGTGTCCATTGGCAAAGTTCGACGGACGGCGATAGACGCTGACCGCGCCGGTCTCCTCCTCCCATTTCAGGATGCGGTTATTGGGAATGTCGCTCCACAGCAAGTAACGGCCATCGCCCACGTAGACCGGGCCTTCCGCCCAGCGACAGCCGGTGGCGATGCGCTCAACCGCTGCGAGCTTCACCCAGTATTTTTCAAAGCGCGGGTCGAGAGCTTTGATCGCCGGATCCGGGTATCGGCTCGATTGAGTCCACCCACGGGTAAAAAGATCAGTCATGCGTCGTTCCATCAATGGAGAGATTTGAGCCGGTCACCATACCGGCAACGTGGGGCATCAAGAATTGCGCGTCGGTGAGGCGAGGGCAAGCCTAAACCGCGTTTTAGCCCAGCGGTCTGTCCTGGCGGCGGACAGGGGAATTGCCCCGCGCAATGCGTCGGCCCGGCATTCGGTGTGGTGCCAGAGATCTGACACACAATCATGCCCGGAGCAGTCCCAATCGTTCAGAGTTCAAGACGGCGACGGTCTGCCGCACTCCCCGAATTCTGGCTATTTTGATTGACCTCGCGGTTCCTACGTCTGACAACCGGTTGGACGATGAGGATATAGCCGAGTGGGATGATAGTCTTGGTCCACCGGTAGCCCTGCAGTGCAGCGGCTTCTTCCGCAGCTTCACAGCACCGGAGGCGTTTTGACTCGAGATAAAGATAGCGACGCGCCGGTACCCGTCATCGAGGCGAGCCCGACTCAGGCTACGCCCCTGTTGCTTTCGCCGGAATTAGTTCAGAGGGTTCGTCAGCAGGAGATTCTAGCCGAGCTTGGGGTGAACGCCTTGAAGGGCGCTTCGTTCGACGACTTGTTGACACGAACGGTGCTCTTGGTTTCCGAGGGTTTGGGTGTTCAATTCTGCAAGGTGCTCGAGTACCGCCCCAAGGACCATAACATGCTTGTCCGTGCGGGGATCGGGTGGGGCCCCGATGTCGTCGGTATTGCGACCGTTGGAGCCGATTTGGAATCTCCTGCAGGGTTTGCCCTGCATACGGGCAAACCCGTCATTTCGAACCACCTCGAAGACGAAGAGCGCTTCCGAACGCCCTCCCTTCTGAAGCAGCATGGTGTTCGCCGAGCGATGAACGTCATCCTGCAAGCCGACCGCCAACCCTATGGCGTGCTTGAGGTGGACAGTCAGGCGCCGGGGCAGTTCTGCGAGCAAGACATCGCCTTTCTGCAGGGTGCCGCCAACATTTTGGGCATGTCGATCGAGAGCGAGCGTCGCGAGCGCCGTCTGAAGGAGGCGCTTGAGCGACAGCAGGCGATGCTCGGCGAGATGAGCCACCGCGTGAAGAACAGTCTCGCGATCGTGGCCAGTTTCCTCCGCCTGCAAGCCCGCGAAGTGGGGAACCCGGACCTGACGGAGCAATTGCAGAAGGCTGGTGCGCGTGTTTCCGCGGTGGCGCGGGCACACGACCGGCTGTATCAGGACACCAACGTCGAGCAATTGGATTTGGGCATCTATCTGAGCCAAGTTTGCCGTGATCTGGATCAGAGCGTTAGCGGCACGTCAATTCAAGTCGAGGCCGAGCAGGGGATTTCTGTCGCCACGGATCGGGCTATCTCGGCAGCCCTTATCGTGGCTGAACTGGTCACGAATGCCGCCAAATATGCCTATCAAGGCCAGGAGGACGGCAGGATCTGGGTTCGCGTCGCGCGGCATGCAACGGGAGACCACGTCCTGGTGTCCGTTCGTGACGAAGGCGTTGGTCTTCCCGAGGGTGTTGACCCTCAGACACCCAAGGGTTTGGGTATGCAGATCATATCGGCATTTTCAAAACAACTCGGCGCCACCGTAACGGCGCACCGACCCAACAAGGGTACCGAATTCCGGGTTTCGATTCCTCTGCAAATCCCATCGACCGCCTAATCCTGCTGGCGGAGCATCGCCGTCGTTACTTCGCGGTTCGGATCACCTCGAGAAACGTCTCGAGCGCCTTCAACGCGAACGCGCGCATATTGGCTTGCCGATCGGCGCTGCCGGTTCGAAGCGACAGCACGCGCTCGCCGGGACCGCTGACAGCAATGCACGTATGACCGGCCGGATCCCCGTAGCGATTACCGGTGGGACCGGACGCGCCCGTCTCAGCCAATCCCCACGTCGTGCCGTGACGATCGCGTAGCGTACTGGCCAGCAAGGCCGCGTAGGGCTCGCTCGAGGATCTCAGCCCTTGCATGGCGTCATCGGAGATACCGGCGAGCGCGCGAGCTTGCCGCGTATAGACGACCGCGCCACCCATGAAGTAGGCAGACGCGCCTGGCACCGCGAGCAGGGATGCTGAAATGAGGCCACCAGTCGACGATTCGCCGACGGCCATCGTTTCCTTGCGGTGCTTGAGAATTTCGGCGATCGCTTCCGCGGCCGGCAGCAGCGTTTGCATCGTAGCTCGTCCTTATGCGCCACGATCAGGGGCGCGTATTGCGCCGCAGATCGGCGGTGTCGTCCCACATCAGGAAGTCGGGGCCGAGGCTGGCGATGGTCGGCGCTCCCATCTGACCCATTGTCAGATCAATCTCGTTGCGCAGGATGTCGAGTGCGCGCATGGCCATGCGCTCACCCCCGGCTGCCACGCCATAGAGCGTCATGCGGCCAACAAACACGAATTTGGCGCCCAGGCACAGCGCGGTCACCACGTCCGACCCGCGCCGGATGCCGCTATCGACCATCAACGTCATTTTGTCGCCGACGGCATCGCGAATGGCGGGGAATACCTCGATCGGGGAGGGCGCGCGATCAAGTTGCCGGGCACCATGGTTCGACACCATGAGCCCATCGACGCCGATTCGTTGCGCCCGTTCCGCATCGCCGGGATGCATGATTCCCTTGAGCACCAGCTTGCGCGGCCAAAGCTCGCGAAATTTTTCGATATCGGACCATTCAAGCGACGGGGTCGTCTGGGAGGCAACAAAGGCTGCCACGCGGTCCGCATTCTTGGACGCCTCCGCGCCCGCGTAGTGCGCCCAGTTGGGGAACATGGGCTGCCCCCCGCCTCGGTAGTAATCCATCATCCAGCCCGGATGCATCAATGCTTCGAGCTTGGTTTTCAGGGGTAAGCGCAGCGGCCGCGCCATGCCATTGCGCTTGTTACGCTCGCGATTGGAATGAACCGGAACGTCGACGGTGATGACCAGCGTCGACAGGCCGGCATCCTTGGCGCGGCGGATCATGTCGTGGGAGATCGACTTATCCTTGGCCGAATAGAGCTGGTACCAGCCATGCTCGGGTGCTTCCCGGGCCAGATCCTCGATCGACCCGGTAGCGCTGCCGGACATGATGAAGGGCACGTTTGCGGCTCGCGCCGCGCGCGCGAGCATGAGGTCGGCTCCAGGACGGAAAAGGCCAGCCAGCCCCGTGGGTGCGATGCCGACCGGGCTCGAATAGGTGCGCCCGAACAGCTCGGTCGATTGCTCGCGCTTCGTCACGTCGACCATGTAGCGAGGGACCAACCGGTGCTTCTCAAAGCCTGTTTGATTGCGCTGGAGACCGATCTCGTCGTCGAGCCCGCCCTCAATGAAGTCGAACGCGATTTTCGGCAATCGCCGCTTAGCAAGCTGGCGCAGGTCGTCGTAATTGAGCGGCGTCATCGGCGTCTCATCCCCCGGTTCGCAGGGCAGCGTGACGAGGATTGGTCGCCCGATCAAGCGCAAACTGCAACAGAGGGCCGTTGCCGAAGGGCATGAGCGAAAAAATCCCCGGACCTTACGATCCGGGGACGACGCTGAATATAAGGTGTGGGGCAATGATTTTGGTGCAATCGGCGCGGACCAGACCTCGTTTCGTACGCATTAAGAAGGCCAGCATACTCGACGCATCTGTTCTCGAACTGAACTGGGGCGGCGACGCGCAAAGTGGGTGTCAGTGGCCGCGATAGACGTAGCCGCAGTACTCGACAACATCGTTGATGGGCATCGAGGTCAGGTCGGCGGCGTTGGCGACGCCAGCGAGCAAGCCGAGGGCGATGAGGGTTGAGAAGAGGGTCTTCATGGCGGATCTCCGAGAGTTGAAAAGGTTCGAGGGGCTGGTTGAGAGTAGAACTCAGTGGCCGCGATAGACGTAGCCGCAGTATTCGACGACATCGTTGATGGGCATCGAGGTCAGGTCGGCGGCGTTGGCAACGCCTGCGAGCAGGCCGAGGGCGATGAGGGTTGAGAGAAGGGTCTTCATGGCGATCTCCTATCCTATGTTGCTGTTTCGGTCGGCGGCGTCTGAGTGATCCATTCGCGCTGCCGATGACCAGACTATAAAACAGCGTTCAAAGAAAGGAAATACGAAACTGACAGGTTCGTAATAAACAATACGTGATCAGTGTTCAGTCGCGCTACGCCGGGCATCAGGCAATTTAGTCGCCCCGGTTAGAAAAATGGCGAGGGCGGGTTTCCGAGCAGGACCTGTCCCACGACCTCGTAATGCGACTCTCGGGACTGGATTTGTTGCGAAAGGGTGTGGACGTCGCGGAACCGCCGCTCAAACGGACTGCCGGGGAAAATCGAATCGACCCCGGCGGCCCGATAAATCGTGTCCGCCACCTCGATGGCGCCGTGAATGGCATTGGCGCATCCCAGGCGCACCCGGCTCCGGTCCGCGATGCTGATGACCTGGACGGCCTGCGATGCTCCATAGATACCGTCGAGGATCTCGCGCAGATAGGCTCGGGCCGAACCCAAGCGGGCGTGCGCGCGGGCAATTTGCGCCTGCACAGCCGCACTGTCCGAAAGCTTCGATTGGCCCCGGGGCGACTTCTGCGTGGCCAAGTCGACGAAGGCTTCGAGCATCGCCGTTGCTGCTCCGAGTGCCACGCCGGCAACCCCCACCGCATAGAGGCCCTGCATCGTGAACGCGAATAAAGGCCCCTGATCGCGCCGCAAAGTCGGCTCCTCGCGCGTGCTCGAGAACCGATCGGGGACGAACAGCTCGCAAACCGTGTAGGAATCGGACGCCGTGCCACGCAGCCCTATGGTTGTCCAGGTATCGATGAGGCGAGCGTTGTCGGCTGGGAACAGAAACGTCGCCACGGCTGTGCGGCCATGGCTGTTCTGGCGCAGAGATCCATCCGGCTCCACGACCGGGCAATGCGCACCAAGCCAGTTGGCTTGCCGGCAGCCGCTGGCGAACGACCACGTCCCGCTGACGATGTACCCGCCCGCGACAGCTCTCGCCTTGTGGTGGTTCGGCGGTCCCCAGGACAGCAAGGCGCGGGG
>JBKJYG010000386.1:0-2692 GCA_046715905.1 Hyphomicrobiaceae bacterium
CATCGAAGCCGCTAGAAATTCCTCGCGGAAATTGGCCTTCAAATAGGCGGTGTGATAGGCGATCAGCGCGTAGGCGGCGGCGTGACTTTTGTTGAAGCCGTAACCGGCGAACTTGTCCACCAGCTCGAAAATTCGCACGGCATCGGTCTTCGCCACCCCATTGCTCATGGCACCCTGGACAAAGCGCGCCTGATGACTGGCCATTTCGGCCTTGTCTTTCTTGCCCATCGCCCGGCGCAGGAGATCGGCTTCGCCCAGCGAGTAGCCGCCCATCGCCTGTGCGATCTGGATCACCTGCTCCTGGTAGATGATCACCCCGTAGGTCTCTTCGAGAATGGGCTTGATCAACGCGTGCGGATAGTCGATCGGTTCGTCGCCATGCTTGCGGTTGATGTAGGCTGGGATGTTGTCCATCGGACCCGGCCGGTACAAGGCCACCATGGCGATGATGTCTTCGAAGCGGTCGGGCTTGAGGCGCTTCAGGCTCTCACGCATGCCCGTCGATTCCAATTGGAACACGCCGGCGGTATCGGCCTTGGCAAGCAGCTCGTAACTTTTCGTGTCATCGAGCCTGAGCGTCGCCAGTTCAACCTTGAGGCCGCGTCCCCGTGCAATCAATTGGACAGCCTTTTCAAGCACAGTCAGCGTCTTCAGGCCGAGGAAGTCGAATTTGACGAGGCCCGCGGCTTCCACCAGCTTCCAATTGAATTGGGTGATCGGGAAATTGGATTTGGGATCGCGGTAGAGCGGCACGAGCTCGTCGAGCGGGCGATCGCCGATTACCATGCCGGCCGCATGCGTCGAGGCGTGACGGTAGAGCCCCTCGAGCTTCTCGGCAATTTCCAGCAGCCGCCCGACGACCGGCTCCTCGTCGCGCGCCTCTTGCAGCTTGGGCTCGGTGTCGATGGCCTGGCGCAACGTCACCGGATTGGCCGGATTATTGGGGACCAGCTTGCACAATCGATCGACTTGACCATAGGGCATCTGCAGCACGCGCCCGACGTCACGCAGCACCGCACGGGCCTGCAGCTTGCCGTGCGTGATGATCTGCGCCACGCGATCGGCGCCGTACTTCTGCTGCACGTACCGGATCACCTCATCGCGCCGGTCCTGGCAGAAATCGATATCGAAGTCCGGCATCGAAACGCGTTCGGGATTGAGGAAGCGCTCGAACAACAGGCCAAATCGCAGCGGATCAAGATCCGTGATCGTGAGCGACCAGGCGACCAGTGATCCCGCGCCCGATCCCCGGCCCGGCCCGACCGGGATAGCGTTCGACTTGGCCCACTTGATGAAGTCGGCCACGATGAGGAAGTAGCCGGGGAACTGCATCCCGGCGATGACATCGCATTCATAGGACAGCCGGCGATCGTAATCGGCGCGCGTGAACCCTTCGGCCAGCGGCAAAGTTGCCAGACGCGTCGTCAGTCCTTCCTGCGCCTGACGCCGCAGCTCGGCGGCCTCCGCGGCCAGCTGCTCCTCGACGCTGTTGGTTTCGCCCAGGGTGATGTAGCTCGGCAGGATCGGTTTCCGGCCTTTGGGGCGAAAGGCACAGCGGCGCGCGATCTCGATGGTCGATGCGAGCGCCTCGGGCAAGTCGGCAAACAGGCGCTGCATCTGCTCGGCGCTTTTGAAGTGATGCTCGCGCGTGACGCGGCGGCGGTCATCGTCCGTGACGAATTTGCCAGCCGCGATGCACAACAGCGCATCGTGGGCTTCATAATCGTCAGGTTGGGCAAAATAGCATTGATTGGTGGCCACGATCGGCAGCCCGCGCGCATACGCGACCCGCAGCAGGTCGGCCTCGACCTGGCTCTCATGCGGCTGCCCGTAACGCTGCAGCTCGACATAGAGAGCATCGCCAAACACCTCATGCAGGCGACGAAGCCGCTCTTCGGCCTGTTCGCCCTGGCCCTGCGCGAAGGCCACGTCGATGGGTCCGTCAGGTCCGCCCGTCAGGGCGATCAAACCCTGGTTGTGGGCGCGAAGCTGGTCGCGCGTGACATGCGGCACGCCGCCCTCGGCGATCACCTCGAAGGCCCGGCTCGACAGCTTCATGAGGTTGGCGTAGCCCGCCGCATCGGCCGCAAAGAGAGCAATCGAGCCCTGCGGGGGCGCCGCGGCGTGTGTACCCTTCGCCAGCGAGAGGCTTGTTACGGGCGGGGCATCGTCCAGACTGACGTTGAGCTGGCAGCCCACGATGGGCTGGACGCCGGCTGCCGCCATCTTGTCGGAAAACTCGAGCGCGCCGAACAGATTGTTCGTGTCCGTCAAACCCACCGCTGGCCACACGCCGGCCACGGCGAGCTTGGCGATTTTGCCAATCGGCACTGCGCCCTCGAGCAGCGAATAGGCCGAATGCACGCGCAGGTGCACAAAGTGCGGGCCCCCGCGGCTGGAGGAGGAGGTTGAGGCAGCGATGGAGCGTGGCAGGGCGTTCATGCCAGCAGGCTAGCGCACTTGTGGCCGCCCTCGAAGCGGAAGCCCGATCCTGCGTCAAAAGGATCGATGATCAAGATGGGAAGTCAACGGCAGCAGGCGGTCGGCAGGCCTCGGCTCAACCCCCAATTTCAAGATGGTGCCCGGTTTTAAGATGGTGCCCAGTTTTTAAGATGGTGGCGGTATGAACACGCAGATCACACGCATCCGACCCCCGCCGCCGCCAGTTGGCCGCATGCACACGTGCATGCGA
>JBKJYG010000387.1:0-3515 GCA_046715905.1 Hyphomicrobiaceae bacterium
GAAAGCCAGGAGCAGGAAGAGAGCCGCAGCCGTCGGGATCAAGCCAACAGAGCCCGCACCCAGCCACGAGAACAGGCCGTCCATGAACGTGATGGCCGATCCCGGCACCGAACCGACCGCGTAGTCAGAGAAGATGAAGGTCAACCCGCGCACGGCGGTCATCATGCCCAGGGTAACGACGAAAGGCGCTATTCCAAGCTTGGTGATCGCAACGCCATTCAGCATGCCGACGCTGCCTGTGACGGCCAGCGCGATCAGGATGGCCACCGGCGCAGGGAACGACAGGGGGTTGGCGGCGCCGAAGGCGGTGCCGAGCAGGCCCGCGCCGAGCGCAGCGCCGAGCGCCATCATCGAGCCAGCGGAAAGATCGATGCCGCCGGTGATAATGACCAGCGTCATCCCCAGGGCCACGATTCCATAAATGCTGGCCATGCGCAGGATGTTGTCGATGCTGTAAGCTGAGAGGAATCTTGGCTGAACCGTATAGATGGCCAAGCCCAGGATGATGATCAGTGCGATGATGATCAACTGGTGCCCTCCACGGGCGAAAAGGCCAACGCGCGGGGCTTTGAACGGGACTGAGTTCAGAAGCACCGTTCTTTCGGATGGGGCTTGCATGTCAACGCTCCGGAAAATGTGCGAACTGGCCTGTCAGTGCCGCTGCGTCTTGCGCAAATGCGCATCAAGCCCAACGGCGAAGATCAGCAGCAGTCCCTTGATGACATACTGGTAGTAGGTCGGCACGCCGGCGATGTTGAGACCGTTGGAAATGACACCGAGGATGAAGACGCCCAACACCGTGCTCACGATCGAGCCTCTGCCGCCCAAAAGGCTCGTCCCACCGATCACGACGCCGGCGATGACGTCGAGTTCGTACGTGAGACCGGCGGTGGGCTGCGCAGCAGCCACGCGCGACGAAAGAATGATGCCGCTCAGGGCCGCCAGCGCGCCCATCAGGCTGTACGCCTGGATCTTGATCCACTGGACCTTGATGCCGGTCAGATGAGACGCTTCCTCATTTCCCCCGATGGCATAGACCGAGCGGCCGAAGGTGGTTCTGCGCGTGATCCAGATGCCGATGGCGATGACCAGGGCAAAGAAAATCGTCGGCGTCGGCAAACCCAGCACATAGCCCTGTCCGATCCACTCGAATTCGGGAGGAATGGGACGGAAAATGGTCGGAAACCCCCCGGTGAAAAGGTAGGTCAGGCCGCGCACGAAGGCCATCGTGGCAAGCGTTACGATAAATGGCTCGACACGGGACTTGGCGATGATGAAGCCATTCACGAACCCGATCACCGTGCCGACCACCAGGCCCACGACGATCGCGAGCGGAACCGGCAGATTGAGGCCGAGGGCGAAGGGACCGTCGCTGAAGCTGCCCGGAATGAGTGAGGCCGTCACCACGGCAGCGAGCGCGAAAGTCGAACCGACTGATAGATCGATACCCCCCGTCAGGATCACGATCGTCATCCCGACGGCCATGATGCCGATGATCGAGGCCACGCGGGCGATATCCAGGAAGTTGCCGACTGAGAGGAAGTTTGGCGAAACCAGGCTGAGGCCGATAATGAGGGCGACCAGGAATACTGCTGGCACCAGCTGGTCGCTGAACTTGCCGAGCACGTATGACAAACCTGTGGGCGCGGTTAGGCGGCCGGTCGCAGCTTCGCTTGTGTGCGCGCCATGTGGGTTCATCTGATTCCTCTCCCATATTCCCGCAGCGGACTGCGCATTCTATTCCAACGTCGAGGGGACGTGGCTCCTCCGGGCCTCTCCCGAATTCAGTGGGTAACGGCGGACGCGTACGACATGATTGCCTCTTCGCTGAACTGGTCGCGCGTAAGTTCGCCGGTAACGCGGCCTTCATGCATGACGATGATGCGGTCGCTCATACCGATGAGCTCGGGCAGCTCGGACGAGATCATGATGATCGTCTTGCCCTGTTCGACGAGCTTCTGAAGCAGCCCATAGATTTCCGCCTTGGCGCCAACGTCGATGCCGCGCGTCGGCTCGTCGACGATTAGTATCTTGGCATCGGAATAGAGCCACTTGGCGAGGACGACCTTCTGCTGGTTGCCGCCGCTGAGGTTCAGCGATTTCTGGTAGATTTGTGGCGTAGCGATGTGAAGCGCGCCGACATAGTCATCGGCCACTTTGCCTTCGCGGCGCAGGTTCAGTTGCCCGGCACGGCTGACCCCGCGGAGTTTGGCTAGGGTGATGTTCTCGCGCACCGTCATCGGGAGCACCAGCCCCTGGATCTTGCGGTCCTCTGGCACCAGGGCAACACCATGCTTAATGGCGTCGAGCGGTGTGCGAATGGCTACCTTGGTGCCGCCGATCTCAACCGCGCCCGTCGCCCCGTGCTGGGCCCCAAAGATGGTGCGCGCCAGTGTCGAACGTCCAGATCCGACCAGGCCGGCAATACCGAGAATCTCACCTTGGTACGCGCAGAATGAAACGTTCTTCAGCTTGCGGCTGTTCATGTTGTCGACGCGCAGCGCTTCCTTGCCGCGCTTGACGGGAGCTTTCGGGAAGAGCTGGTCGAGATCGCGACCCACCATCATCTTGACCCAGTCCTTGCTCGTAGTCTCCGCCACCTCGACCGTGCCGATCTTCATGCCGTCGCGCAGCACCGTGGCACGGTCACAGATCTCCTTGACCTCAACGAGACGGTGGGACACGTAGATGATGCTGACCCCGCGTGACTGGAGCAGCCGGGCGGTCTTGAAGAGCGTTTCGACCTCGCGTTGGGTGAGCGACGTCGTCGGCTCATCCATCACGACGATCTTGGCGTTCTCGGAAACGGCTTTCGCAATTTCCACCATCTGCCGGTCCGCGACCTTGAGCCGCGATGCGGGCGTCCGAGGATCG
Organism: Hyphomicrobiaceae bacterium; assembly: GCA_046715905.1. Lineage (GTDB taxonomy): Bacteria > Pseudomonadota > Alphaproteobacteria > Rhizobiales > Hyphomicrobiaceae. The sequence continues at coordinate 2,875 of JBKJYG010000387.1, forward strand.
ACGTCGAGCCCCACCTGGGCTAGCAGCGCGGAGGCGCGCTGATAGCAGCGCTTCCAATCCACGAGCCAAGGCATCCCGAGGAGATGGGGAAGGCGGCCGAGGAAGATGTTCTCGGCAACGCTCAGATTCGAAAGTATACTCAGTTCCTGATAGATTATTGCAACGCCGAGTTCGCGAGCGTGCAACGGCCCCTTGATGTCGACTTCGTTGCCATCAATGCGGATAACGCCGCCATCCTTACCCTGAGCGCCCGCAAGGATCTTCATCAACGTCGACTTGCCAGCGCCATTTTCGCCGAGCAGGGCATGCACCTCCCCCTTGCCGACCGTGAGCGTTACTCCCTGCAGGGCCTTGACCCCTGGGAAAGTCTTCTCAATGTCCTGCATCTCAAGAATTGGTGGCATTCCCATCCATCCTGTCGCAGCCGCGTGCTTTGCACTCGCGCATACCGGCCTCCAACGGCCCGAAGCGCGAGTGTCATTCAACAGCTGCTATGCCAACCACCGCCAGCCGAACACGCCTGGAGATGGTCGCGGCGCCTGCGTTGGCGTGGCGCCGAGCGTGGAAACCCCTGGCCGACTACCAGCCCTGATTTTCCGGAAGGTCGGCGTTCGTCTTGTCGACAGCATACACTGTCGGAC
>JBKJYG010000388.1:0-2789 GCA_046715905.1 Hyphomicrobiaceae bacterium
CACTGTGGGCGTCCGATCTCCCGGACCTACTTCTTGATGCGGTAAGTGTCGTGGCATCCTTTGCAATTCTTTGTCACCTCGCGAACGACGCCTTGAAGGCCTCGGGGCCCTTGGCAGCCTCGGTTGCGGCAACTGTCCCAGTCTTGGCTAGGGCAGCACCTTTTTCCTGGAAATCACCAAAATTCTCCCAGATCTTTGCAGCCGCGGTCGTTTCCCCGCCGGTCTCGGATCCCTTCGGGAACATCGTCACGAACTCGGTCCAGTGTGTAGCAATTTTGGTGGAGGCCTCGGACGCCGCCGCCGCATCAAAAGGTCGATCGCCTTTGATCATCTCTGATGCCAGTTTGGTGGCGGCCCCGACGCCTTTCATCAGCTCGCGACGCTTGGCAATCGTATCCTGCGCGCCCGTGCTGACGGACATCACGACGGCCAACCCGGCTAAAGCGGACAAGCCCGCCAGCACTTTCGTACTCTTCATCGACTGCTCCCTCGATTGCATCTAGCGGGTTGGCACGGCCAACCCGTCCGCAACACTAGTGCACGCTTGCTGCTCGATAGACTGAAATTTATCGTGATCGGACCATCCACGTCAGTTCAGGTTGCCGCAGAACCTTTGAATGCGGGAGCACGCCTCCTCGAGCTGCGCGTTGGACGTGGCGTACGAGATCCGGAAACAGGGAGACATGGCGAAGGCTGCTCCATGCACGCAGGCCACGCCCTCTTCCTCGAGCAACGCCGTCACGAAATCCTCATCCGTCGCCAGCGTGCGCCCGCTCTTGCTGGTGCGTCCGATGACACCGGCGCAACTGGGAAAGACATAGAAGGCGCCTTCCGGCTTTGGGCACCTGATGCCCTTGGCCTGATTGAGCATGGACACGGTGAGATCGCGCCGCTCGCGAAACTTGGCATTATTGGCCTCGATGAAATTTTGCGGCCCGTTTAGCGCCTCGACGCCGGCCCATTGCGCGACCGAGGACGGGTTCGAGGTCGATTGGCTTTGCAGCTTGCACATCGTCTTGATCAGCGGCTCGGGGCCGCCGGCGTAGCCGATACGCCAGCCCGTCATGCAATAGGCCTTGGATAAGCCGTTGACGGTCAGGGTGCGCTCATGCAGCGAGGGTTCAACCTCGGCCGCGGTGTGGAACTCATGACCGTCATAGAGCAGATGCTCGTACATATCGTCGGTCATGACCCAGACATGCGGATGACGGACCAGCACATCCGTCAGCGCTTTCAGTTCGGTCCGGCTGTAGGCGGCGCCCGTCGGATTGGAGGGGGCGTTGAACATGAACCACTTGGTCCGAGGCGTGAGCGCGCGAGCGAGCACCTCGGGTTTCAGCTTGTAGCCGTCCTCGATGCTGCAGTTGGCGAACACGGGCGTGCCGCCGCAGAGCTGCACGATATCGGCGTAGCTCACCCAGCACGGAGCGGGGATCACGACCTCGTCTCCCGCATTGATGGTGCACATCAGCGCGTTGTAGAGCACCTGCTTGGCGCCGGTGCCCACCGAAATCTGCGACCGCGTATAAGTCAGGTTGTTCTCGCGCTTGAACTTGGCGACGATGGCATCTTTCAGTTCCGCGATGCCGTCCACGTCCGTGTATTTGGTTTTGCCGGACTGGATGGCACGGATGGCCGCATCCTTGATGTTCTGCGGCGTATCGAAATCGGGCTCGCCCTGCGAGAGCACGATGACATCGCGCCCCTCAGCAATAAGCGCGCGCGCCTTAGTCGACACCGCGATCGTCGCCGAAGGCTGAATCCGACTGAGACTTTCGGCGAAAAAAGCCATGGCTATGCCTCGATCATGGGCCAGCAACGTGCCCGGACGGTTGTTGGAAAGCGGCCGAACCATAACCGCCAAGGCCTCCCATTTCAACATTCAACGTGGCTGGCAAAGCGCCGCGATCGGCCTGTCCGCGCCGAAATCTTAAGCGGCGTCACGATGTGCAACGGCGGGCCGGCAGTCACCCCTTGGGGCCTCCCGCGGGACCGCTTTCAGGCACACCAAGGGCATCGGCCAGCCGCGCTTTGGCTGAGCCAGGCCGCAGGGGCTTCTGCTGGCTTGCATCGGGCGCCCAGCCCGTCAGCGTGATCAGTTCGAATGAGGCATAGACCCGCCCGTTGCCATGTCCGAAACGATCGGCGTAGATCTCGGCAGCCCGGAAAAAGAGCTGGCGCGTCGGAATGCGCCGGCTGCGTTTGCTGAGCGCATTGGGCGCGCCCATCGCGCGCACGCCCCGCATCAGCGCAAACGCATCGGCATAGCCCACCCGCAGCGTGTCCGAATCGACCACCGGCAGGGCAAACCCGGCCCGTTGCAGCAGGCCCCCGAAATCGCGCACGTCGCCGAAAGGCGCCACCCGCGGCGAAGCCCCGCCCGCGATCTCGCACTCGGCCTCGACCAGACACTGCCGCAACTCGGTCAACGTGCTGCCACCGAGAACGCAGCCAAGGAACAAGCCGTCCGGCTTCAACGCCCGCCGGATCTGGACCAGCGCGCCGGGCAGATCGTTGACAAGCTGCAGCGCCAGCCCGGAAACGATGAGGTCGAGCGAGCCCGGCTTGAACGGCAGGGCTTCCTCATCGGCGATCACGGTAAGAGCGGGCGCCGGCGACTGCCCCCCCCACTCGCCTTCGGGGTCTGCAAGCTGCGCGCCCGCCAGTGGCGCCGAAGCTTCAACGTCGATCATCATGCCCACGCTCGGATGGCGGCGCAGCGCCTGCGACAGCGCACCGTTATAACTGCCCAGATTGACGGCGATCGGGAATTGGCGACGGATCAGAGA
>JBKJYG010000389.1:0-4589 GCA_046715905.1 Hyphomicrobiaceae bacterium
GGACTGATCAACGACGAGATAAAGCCCGCCGCCGTCGCTGTGCCGGCCGGCCTTCGCCGATTTCACGCTAAGCGGTGCCAAGCGATGCAGCCCCCGCGCCATAGCCTACGGTCCACCCTAGTTTCGACCCTAGTAATTGAGTTGGATTGTAGCACACACTCACGGACTGCGGTAGACAGTTCAGGGCTAGGACGCCTATTATTTAATGACTTATTCGGTTAACTGTGCACGCTGATCGACGGTAGTTCGTCGGACACTCTCTCCGCCATAAAGACATACAAGTCGGTGTTCTATAGTACTTTTTACTATTGCCAATTTTCCGGCCCCTGCATTGGCCCCGACAGTCAGTGCGGATCGGCACGAACGCTGGCGGCGAGTGGCCTAAGTATGGTCAGAGGATCTGTCAAGGCGACTGCACGCGGTCATGTCTTCCTCCGGGGATTGTTCCGCATGACGCCGGACGGGGCCGAAAGGCCCCACGCGCCGCGCATCGACTGGATGTCGTAGAGCGCTTCTTCGGCGCCGGGATCGGACAGGTTGTACCATTGCTGCAGGCAATAGATGCGCGCAGTATTGCCGCCAGCGGAAACGGACGCCGCCCGCCTTTCGGGCCCAGCTTCGGATAATGCGGGCAGCGGCTTGGTCCTGGTCTGCCCTGGCCACCGATAGCGGTTTGAGAACATAAAAGTGGCCTCGATCAGCGCTGCCAGAACGCCCCACGGCACCACCGCCCCACATTTCGGCCAGGAACACGTCCCGCTTCGTAAGCTCTTTCTTCGCCGCAAAGTCGAGCGGCGCGCCAATGAGGACAGTGAAGGCTAATGAGATGTGAGAATGAGCTAGAGAACGGTGCTTTCGATCTTGTGAATCTCCAAGCAGAAGTTGAACTGATCTTAGGTTCACCGTGCGACGGTAAATCAGCACCGCTTTCGTGCGACGAAGCGAATGGGTGCCAAACTTGGCCGGGTCGAGCCCGATGCTGAGTGGGGCGAGAGCAGGACCGGCCCAGCCCACTGCGCCCATGTTCGCAGACTGACGTCCTCCGCCCATTCCTCCATCCCGACCCTGGCCCTAAATTAGAGGTTCGGAAAATGTCCGCAAACTCTGCACGTCGACCGTCAAGCCATTGATGCAATTTGCTTTGACCCGCCGAGGTATCAGCCGGAATACCTGAATAAGCTCCACTGAGCTCCTTCCTACAAAGGCGTGTTCGCTTTAAGAAAGGTGCGCAAATGGCGTACGGCCAAAGGGACCCGGTCGTTGAATCCCTTCCAGGGAAAGAAGGTCATTTGCGCGTTCGGCGCCAGCATTGCCGTTTCCTCCGCCACCGCGTAGGGATGTGAGTCGGTGTTGTCCGGCATTACAAGGATCGGCGTCGTGCAGCCCCGCACAAAATCGCGCGTCACGCTGAAGACGAAGTCAGGATTCTCCCCGTACATTTTCTTAAGGAAAGCAGCGCACGTCTCCATCGTGACATCGGGCCGCTTCTCGCTGAGCGCCGGGGCCCATCTCCTCATATTGTTCTGATAGAAGAGATCCGGTAGCTCGGGGCGAAAGCCGCTCGGCATTGCCGGCACGGCCGCTAAGACACGCTCGGGCGCCCGTTTCAGCATGTTCCAGATGAAGGGACCGCCGATGCAAAAGCCGAGCACCATGAACTTGTCGATTCGCAAATGATCCATCAAACCGAGTTGGTCGTCGGCATACGAGTCCCATGGCCGGTCGACCTCCACCGGCCCGGAGGATTTGCCGCCTTTGGCGTTCCTCAGGTCCATCGTGATGCAGCGGTACTCGTCGCTGAGAATTTCCATCGGGTTGAATGGCACATTTTCAGAAAGGTAACCGATCGTCGCATTCAACCCACCGCCCGGAATGACCAACAGCGGAAAGCCGGATCCGGCCTCCTCGTAATGGATTTGAGTGGAGCCGTTTTGGTAGATGGGCATGGCGGGTATCCTTGATCTGGAGGGATCGTGCGGTTGCCGCTGATCGGAGAGGTGTCGTTGTCAGCCTTATGCGATACGGTGCCACCTTCCTACACTGTTCTCAAACCGTGAAAGCCCCGTCCAACGGGCTCATCCGTTTGTTCGTTTGCCCAAGTCCGCCGATGTACAGCTTTCGTCTGAAGACGGGCGGCCGCTCTTCTCGTGCGGCTATGATCCGGTCGAGGGCACCTGAGCCGGACGCCCGGAAGGTGAAACATGAAGAGCTCGCAGGCCTTCGGGCAAGGCGTCCAGGGCCAGGTCCCGTTGGCTCAGCCAAGATTGTTGTAACGCGAGGGATGCGCCGTGAAGATCGGGATCTCGATGTTTGTCACCAACTACTCCATCCCGCCGGGTGTGCTTGGGCAGGCGGTAGAGAAGCGCGGCTTCGAATCGCTGTGGATGCCCGAGCACACGCATATCCCAACCAGCCGCAAGTCGCCGTGGGGCGGCGGCCCGGAGCTGCCGCAGTACTATAAGGAGACGCTCGATCCCTTCATGGCGCTCACCGCCGCCGCCATGACGACGAAACGCATCAAGCTCGCGACGGGCATCTGCCTCGTCGTCGAACGTGACCCCATCCACACGGCGAAGCAGGTGGCATCGATCGACTATCTCTCCGGTGGGCGTTTCGTCTTCGGCATCGGCGGCGGCTGGAACGCCGAGGAGATGGCAAGCCACGGTACCCCGTTCGAGACGCGCTTCGCTTTGATGCGAGAGCGGGTCGAGGCCATGAAGGCAATCTGGACCCAGGACATCGCCTCTTATCGCGGCAAGCATGTGAGCTTCGAGCCCATGTGGTGCTGGCCGAAGCCGGTGCAGAAGCCCTATCCGCCCATCCTGCTCGGCGGCGCGTTTCCCCATGGCGCAAGGCGCGCAATCGAGTATGGCGACGGCTGGATGCCCATTGGCGGGCGCGACCAAGACCCGGTGGAGATCGGCGCACGATTCCGCCAGATGCTGGCGGAGCACGGACGTGATCCGGCCTCGATGCCGATGAGCGTATTCGGACCAAAACACGACCGCGATCTGCTCATGAAGTATCGCGATGCCGGCATGGACCGCGCCGTCCTTCTGGTGCCGACGGCTGGGCTGGACGAGACGCTCAAGACCCTCGACGGGCTAGTCGATCTGACGCACGGATTGGAGGCATGATTGCGGGTAGGGCATGTCAGACTGGTCCGGGAGCGACCGGTTTCCTCGCGCCCGGCGGCAACATCCGCGTCGACGGTCACGACGGCGGGCCGCTGTCGGGTTTGACGTTCGTCGCCAAGGACTTTTTGACGTGGCTGGTCATGTCACGGCGCCGGCAACCGCGATTGGGCACGCACACAGGCGCCGGCAGACCGGCATGCCTGGGCGGTCGAAACCTTGCTGACAGCCGGGGCCACTCGAACTCAGCCTCGGCATCCTTGGTGAGAACGCCTTCGACGGCACAACGCTCAATCCGGCGGCAATGGTTAGCGTGCCCGGCGGCTCGTCGTCGGGGCTCAGTCGTCGGCTCGACTCCCGGGAGCGCGCATGGCTACAAGCGACGATGCCGCCAATAATTCTGTTTACTTCTATTTCCGCAAATGAATCGCACGCTCGATCGGCGACGGCCATTGGGGATCAGGGCCGGGAGTCAGTGCTGATTGTTGAAATCGTGTGATAGCTTCCATCGGCCGGCCGTCGTGATGGGCCAGTAGGGGACGTCTATCATCAGCCTGATCATTCCCGCGCTTTGCTCCTTGTACCGGACATCAAAGCCTAAAGCCTTACAAGCGTGCGCTGGCGACGCGTGTCGGCCAGTCTGTCACATGCGCCATCCGCCCGGGGCCCGCGTGGGCACCGCAGTTCTCGAGCTAGCGTCCACTCACGTACCGAATATATCGCTCCGCAACACACGATACGTTTCGGTGCCATCGAGAACGAGCGCGGCAAGCGTATCGCGCATGAAGGCTTTTGTATCGTTTCCCGGGGACATCAGATCGAGTTGCTTTTTTGCTGCGACGTATGTTTCCCCCGCCGCTGCCTTAAGGTCGTTGGCAGCGCCGGGCTTTTGAGCAATCGTATCATCGCGAATTTTGATTAGTGCGTCGCCCACCCCTGGTTTTCCTGACTTGGTACAGAGCGCTCGAAGAATCTCATCCCCGAACAAGTAGCTTTCTAGGTTGCGTCGCGAGAGCACCAGCGTCCCTTTCGCTCGCTCAGTCTCGACCTCCGCGTCCGAGCGATCATCGCGATCGATAAGTCGCTTGACAACAAGCCCTGGCAGAACCGTGCTGGCTATCGTGACAAGAACGCCGCGACTTTTCTCCGTGTCAGGATGTGACCCTGCCGAGAAGAACTGGGTGTCCGGCTCGCTTTCCCCGAATATCTGACCGTAGACTTGGCTATCCAGCGCATCATTGGCGAACCGCGCGCCCGATCCACCCTCGCAGATGACAACGCGCTTTGGCGACACTAGTGCAGCTAAATCGTCTAGCGCGATCGCAAGTGCCCGCTGCCATGTCGGCCGATCCATCTTCGTCGGCTTAAGCACCGCAGGCTTATCAAAGTCCGCCTCGAAATTGATGAATGACACGCTGCCCGGCATTGCGGCCTCGATGTCTCTCGCGCAGCGGA
>JBKJYG010000390.1:0-9252 GCA_046715905.1 Hyphomicrobiaceae bacterium
ACCCGCAGGAGGTCATCGCGGGGGCCGGTCATGAGATAGCACTCGAGCACTTCAGACAGTCGCGCAACCGCGCGCTCGATGCTTTCGGAACTTGGCGAAATCTGCCAATTTTCTATTCGTAGTGGCGAATTTGGCAACCATCGCCACCCGCAAACGGGTAGATTGCACGCAAGCTTCCGTAGGATTTCCCGATGCAAGACCTTGTCAGTCGCGCCACCCCAGCGTCCCACGAGGACCGCGCGCCCCTCCTCTCCATGCTGGCCGAACTCGAGCGCAAGGTGCTGTGGCTGTCCACCTATATGATCCATCACGCCAACCACGAGGTTGACCGCGGCGACGGCCTGAAGGTTGGCGGGCATCAGGCCTCGTCGGCCTCGCTCGCGACCTTGATGACCGCCCTCTACTTCCACGTCCTGCGACCAGAGGACCGGGTGGCTGTCAAACCCCACGCCAGCCCGGTCTTCCACGCGATCCAATATCTGCTTGGCAACCAGACGCTCGAGCCCATGAAGAATTTCAGGGGTTTCGGCGGCGTGCAGTCCTACCCCTCCCGCACCAAGGACAACGCTGACGTCGACTTTTCAACCGGCTCGGTTGGGCTCGGCGTCGCCACGACTGGGTTTTCCAGCCTTATCCAGGACTACGTGCATGCCAAAGGCTGGTCGCCGGGCTGGCCCAAGGGGCGGCTGGTTGGGCTGATGGGCGATGCCGAGCTTGACGAAGGCAACATCCATGAGGCGCTGCTCGAATACTGGAAGCACGGGCTGACCAATTGCTGGTGGGTGATCGATTACAACCGGCAGAGCCTCGACAGCGTCGTCTCGGACCGACTGTTCATGAAAATGGCGGGGCTGTTTGAGAACCTTGGCTGGGACGTCATCCTGATCAAGTATGGTCGTCTGCTGCAGGCGGCATTTCGGGAGTCGGGCGGGGAGACACTGCGGCGCTGGATCGACGACTGCCCCAACCTGATCTATTCGGCGCTCGTTTTCGAAGGCGCCAAAGGCTGGCGGCGGCAGCTCGAAACGGATCTGGCCAGCCATCCCGAAACCCTGGCGCTCATTCGCCGTCGCGATGATGATGCTTTGGCCTCGCTCATGACCAATCTGGGCGGCCATGACATGGCGACGATCCTCGACGCGTTCGAGCAAGCGCCAACCGATCGGCCCGTCTGTTTCATCGCCTACACCATCAAGGGCTTTGGTCTCCCGTTCCAAGGCCACAAGGACAATCACGCAGGCCTGATGAATAAGACCCAGATGCAGGAGTTCCGGACCGCCCAGGCCATCAACCAGGGTGAGGAATGGGAGAAATTCTCCGGTCTAGAATTGCCCCGCGCCGATATCGAGCACTACCTGGCTGCGGTGCCCTTCGTGCAAAAGGGGAAGCGGGGGCTGCAAGCACCGCGAATCGAAGTACCGCCGATGCCGAAGCTCGACATCAAAGGCCGCATCGCGACGCAAACCGGGTTTGGACGCATCCTCGATGGCATTGCCCGGCAGGGTGGGCCATTGGCCGATCGCATTCTGACCACGTCAGCCGACGTTACGGTTTCGACCAACCTCGGCCCGTTTGTAAACCGCCGTGGCCTGTTTTCGATGGAGAGCCAGCAGGACGTTTTTCGCGAACGCGGATTGATGTCGCCCCAGCGCTGGGAGATGTCGCCCAAAGGCCAGCACATCGAACTTGGCATCGCGGAGATGAACCTGTTTCTTCTGCTGGCGGCGGCTGGCTTGTCGCACGCTCATTACGGCGAGCGCCTGATTCCGATCGGCACGCTCTATGACCCCTTCATCTGCCGCGGCCTCGATGCGCTGAACTATGCCTGCTATCAGGACGCCCGCTTCATGGTTGTGGCCACGCCCTCCGGGCTGACGCTTGCGCCTGAAGGCGGCGCACATCAGTCGATCAGCACGCCGCTGATCGGCATGGCGCAAGACGGGCTGGCGGCGTTCGAGCCGGCCTATGTCGATGAGCTCTCGGTCATCATGGAGTGGTCATTCGACTACATGCAGCGCGAGGGCATCGAAGATAAGACCCGCCGCTGGCATTGGGACGAAAAGGGGGGATCGGTATATCTGCGGCTTTCGACACGGCCGATCGAACAACTGTCGCGCGTGATGGAAGAGGCGCTGGCGCAGGACATCATCAACGGTGGTTATTGGCTGCGCGCGCCCGAGGCCTCGACGGGGCTCGCCATTGTTTACATGGGGGCGCTGGCGCCCGAAGCCATCGAAGCGGCCGGGTTGCTGGCCGAGGATCGCCGCGGCGTCGGCGTACTCGCGGTAACCTCGGCCGACCGGCTTTCGGCGGGCTGGCACGTCGCCCAGCGGACCCGCGAAAAAGGTGATCGGAGAGCCCGATCTCACATCGAAGGACTGATCGCGCAACTCCCATGCGACGCCCACATCATCACGATGTGTGACGGCCATCCCGAAACGTTATCGTGGATCGGCGGCGTCATGGGACATCGTGTGCGAGCGCTCGGCGTCGAGCACTTCGGTCAGTCGGGATCGATCCCTGAGCTTTACGCGCACTATGGGCTCGACGCCAACGCGGTCCTGGCGGCCGTCGAAGGGCTCTCGGGCGAAAGGGTGCGCTACCGGCAGTAACCGGCGAGCAGCGATTGTTGAGATCGTTGATAATCTCCCGCGCACCTTATTTACCTGGTTTTCATGTCTGGGCCGATATATTCCCGTGTCGCCCTTGGCTGGACATCGGGTCTCTTCATGCCCCTCGAAGCACTGCATGCGGCGCGCGCGCGCAAGGCGGAGCAGGACGCCAGGCTCTGCCGGCGCCGGTCGCGCCGCAAACAGACCGCGGTCCCAGCGAAGCTGACGTTTGCCAAACTGCGGCTCAGCGTCTCCTGTACCGTGGTGGACATGTCAGGAAGCGGGGCGAAACTCTTGCTCTCGTTGCCGACGCAAGCCACCATCGGCGATCTCAATCGCCTTCCCGATCGATTGAAGCTCAATCTGCCGACCGACCGGTTGCAGATCGATTGCGAGATCGTGTGGCGGCGAGCGGGCAAGCTCGGCGTTCGGTTCCTGTCGCCGGCCCGCCCCTACTCCGAAACCACACTCGACTGAGATCCGGCCACCCCCGTCGATCGACGGGCGCGATTTTGCATGCATGCCGGCCGGGCACGATCTCTGCACGGCCCCCGCAGGGCGCAAATGACGATGTCGGGTGTCGGCGCTGAGAGCCACACCCGTGCCAAAAACACATGGCCGGGATGATCCGGTGTAGGCTCGCCATGCATCGGCTTCCCATATAACCCTGTCCAATTCTGAGTTGGCGACTGACCGAACGACGGGCGATCAAAGATGCAACGCAATCCAACTCCGGCCACGCCGTCCACGGCCGGCTCAACGGATCGCGCGCCCGCCGGTACGCTGAAGGGGATCGGGCTGATGTGCCTGGCGCTGTGCTTCTTCTCGTGCCTCGACACGACGGCGAAGTACATGGCAACGGTCGTCAAGTTGCCCGTAACCGAGGTGGTCTGGATCCGCTTCGTCAGCCAGCTTGTGCTGGTGCTGTTCGTCACCGGCCTGCTTGCCGTGCCGCGGCTTTTGGGAACGCGCCGCATGAAGCAGCAGTTGGCCCGATCGGCGCTCATGCTGCTGTCGACGGTGCTGAATTTCATGGCCCTGCGCCACCTGCGGCTCGACCAGACCCAGACCGTCTATTTCCTCGCCCCCCTGCTTGTCGCGCTGCTGGCGGGCCCGACGCTTGGCGAGTGGGTCGGATGGCGGCGCATGCTGGCTATCCTGTTTGGCTTTTCCGGTATTCTCGTGGTGGTTCGGCCGGGATACCAGACGCTTGAGCCCGCGCTCCTGTTCGCGTTCGGCTCGATGCTTTGCTATGCGGGGTTCATGCTCCTGACCCGCTATCTAGCCATGTACGATGCGCCCGAAGTCACTCTGTTCTACTCGCTGCTGGCGGGGACCTATTTCATGGCACCGTTCGCCCTCGTCGACTGGGTTTGGCCGCCCACGATTGGCGTCTGGCTACTGCTAATCTCAATGGGACTGTGGGGCGGGCTTGGGCACTACATCTTCATTGTCGCCTACCGCCATGCGCCCGCATCGACGCTGGCCCCCTTCATCTATTTCGGGCTGTTTACGCATGTAGCCGGTGGCTACCTCGTATTCGGGCAGCTCCCCGACGAATGGACGCTGGCTGGCTCCGCCATCGTCATCCTGTCGGGCGTGTACCTGATCCATCGGGAGCGCGTGACGCTACTCGCCCGCCGCCGGCTCGCCGCCGAAGCCGCGCGCGCCTGAGACGCCGACGCTCACTCGGCCGTCGTCTGTCCCGTATCTATCACGGCGGCAGGTGGGCCCAGCCGGGCCACCGTCGCCGTGGCCCATGCCGCGAAGCGCTGCTCCCGGATGGCCTCCCGCATCGCCGCCATCAGCTCCTGATAGAATGCCGTATTGCTCCAGGACAGCAACATCGAGCCCAGATATTCGCCCGAGCGCACGAGATGATGCAGGTAGGCTCGAGAGTAGTCGCGCGCGGCGGGACACGGGCTGCCCGGATCGAGCGGGGCGGTGTCCTCGGCATGGCGCGCGTTATGCAGGTTGAGCTTGCCATCCCACGTAAAGGCCACGCCGTGGCGGCCGTTGCGGGTCGGCATGACGCAGTCAAACATATCGACGCCGCGCGCGACCGCCTGGATCAGGTCCTGCGGGGTTCCTACACCCATCAGGTAACGCGGCTTGGCGGTCGGCAGATGCGGCAGCGTGCTCTCGAGCGTGCGCAGCATCTGGTGATGTCCCTCACCGACGGCCAAGCCGCCGATCGCGTAGCCTGGGAAATCCATGGCAGCCAGCGCTTCTGCCGACTGCCGCCGCAACGCCTCATAGACGCCGCCCTGCACGATGCCGAACAGGGCCTGGCCCGGCGCGGCACGGGCGTGAAAAGCGGTCTGAGAGCGCTCCGCCCAGCGCAGCGACAGTTGCATGGCTTGGCCGGCGACGTCAGCCTCGGCTGGGTAGGCGATGCATTCGTCCAATTGCATCTGGATGTCGGCGCCGAGCAGGCATTGAACCTCGACCGAGCGCTCGGGCGTCAAGAGGTGTCGCGAGCCGTCGATGTGCGATTGAAACGCCGCACCCTCCTCCGACATGCGACGGATCCGGGACAGGCTCATGACTTGGAACCCGCCGGAGTCGGTCAGAATGGGATGCGGCCAGCGCATGAAGCTGTGCAGCCCGCCGAGGCGATAAATGCGCTCGGCCCCAGGGCGGAGCATCAGGTGATAGGTGTTGGCCAGCACGACGTCGGCGCCAGCTTCCCGCACTTGATCGGGATAAAGCGCCTTGACCGTGCCGCCGGTACCGACGGGCATGAACGCGGGGGTTCGGATCTGCCCGCGCGGTGTCGTGATCTCCCCGAGGCGAGCCGCACCATCCTGCGCTAGAAGCCGATAAGAGAATGCGGTCACAAGCGGCTCTCGTTGAGGCCCGACATCATGGTGCGCGAAACAGCAGGCAGGCATCGCCATACGAGTAGAACCTGTAGTCGCCCTGGATGGCTGCCGTATAGGCTTGACGCATGGTGTCCAGCCCTGCAAATGCCGAGACCAGCATGAACAGCGTCGACCGGGGCAAATGAAAATTGGTCAGCAGCACGTCCACCGCGCGGAAGCGATAACCGGGCGTGATGAAGAGCGCGGTCTCGCCGCAAAACGGCTTTATCCTGCCGTCGACATCCACGGCGGATTCTAAAAGCCGCAACGCCGTGCTTCCTGCCGCCACGATCCGCCCGCCACGCGACCGCACGCCGTTCAAGGCGTCGGCGGTTTCGGCACGGATCTCGCCCCACTCGGCGTGCATCTGATGGTCGTCGGTATCCGCAGCCTTCACGGGCAGGAAGGTCCCGGCCCCGACGTGAAGCGTCGTCGTCAACCGCTCGACACCCCGGGCTGTGAGAGCCTCGACGAGGGCAGGCGTGAAGTGCAGGCTGGCTGTCGGCGCGGCCACAGCGCCTTCGCGCGCAGCGAACATCGTTTGATAGTCCGCCCGGTCTGACGCGTCGGGTGCGCGCTTCATGGTGATATAGGGCGGCAGCGGCATGGCACCGTGCAGCGCGATGGCCTCATCCAGATAAGCGCCGTGCAGGGGAAACTCGAGTTCCACCTCTCCTCCGTCACCCTTGAAGGTGATGCGGGCATTTAGTTCGCTCAGAAGACATACACCGCTGTCGCTCCCGAACGTGATCCGGTCGCCCACGGCCAGACGTTTGGTTGGCCGCGCCAAAGCCCGCCACCGGCTCGCATCGACACGCCGGATCAGGTTGAAGGCAACCCGAGCCTTGGCTTCGCCGCGGGTACGCAAGCCCTCGAGCGCCGCCGGGATCACTTTGGTGTCGTTGACGACCAAGGCGTCACCGGGCTCCAACAGATCAGGCAGATCCACGACGTGCCGGTTTTCGAGCACCGGCGCTGAGACGAAGCCGGGGCTCGTCATGGGAGATGGCGGCCGCACGACCAGCAGCCGCGCCCGGTCCCGAGGCGCCACCGGCCTCAGGGCAATCCGCTCATCTGGAAGGTCGAAGTCGAAAAGGAAGGTCTGCATTGCGAAAAGGAACCGGCGCTGCGGACTGGTGTTCTGCTGCTTGTAGCGCTTGCGAAGGAGGACGCCAATTGCCCGCAGACAGTGGTCCAGGAGGGGAGCCGCAGAAAGATCCGACCAACCCGCCGCAGCCCCAGCCGATACCGCCGGGGCCCGATCCCATGCCGGAACGAAACCCGCCCATACGCGATCCGGTCGACGAGGAGGACGACGTGCCCACGCGCGAGCCGCCTCCCGCTTTACCCGACGTGCCGATCCGCGATCCTATCGGCGATGGGCCAGATGTGCCCCAACGCGAGCCGCCGCCCAACGCACCCGATGTCCCGCTTCCGCAAATCGATCCTTAACTCGCGTGCGAGGGGCATCAGCCCGGGCACGAGTTCGGCGTGAGTTTGCCGGCTTCAGCGCCACAGGCGCTTCGCCGCCTCGATAGCTCGAGCGAAAAGAACGGAGCGTTGACCAAGCTGCGCCGATCCGGGGGCGGATTGGCTCTGTGCGTAAGCTCCATTGGAGGCGGTGGACGATGCGCGGTCCGGTTTTGAATTCAGGCCGCCGCGGAACCGCTCGGTTCCGGCACTTTCGCTCTTGAGACCGAAGAACGACGCGATTTCCACCGGCGCTGAAATGCCCGCGTCCAGATGATGACGGCTTGCATGGCCGATGGCTGCTTCTCCTTGCAACGCGAGCGGAACGGCGTGTCCGAAACCTGCAATGGTGATCCATTCCACGGCGGACGCTCCCGCGGTATTCCGCCAAACTCGACGACGATACACGTCGGTCTTGATATCGCTCGATGGGACGTCCTGCACGCCGTGCACATTGGTCCACTGACTGACTGTTGCTTCGGCGTTGATCGGATTGACGACGCGGTCGGCATCGCCATGCCAGATCGAGATGCGTGGCCACGGCCCAGCGTGCGACGAGGCTTGCCGCACCAGGTCACCCCATTGCTGCGGGGAGCGCACTCGGCCTCGAGCCATCGCGTCCAGTGCCTCCGGGACGCTGGACGCCGCACCCGCCGGCAACCCGGCAACGATCGCCCCAGCCGCAAACACGTCAGGAAAGCTCGCCAGCAGTTCGGCCGCCATGGCGCCGCCAGCCGACAGTCCCGCGACATAGATGCGCTGCCGGTCGATCGCATGCGTCTCGACCATGGTCTCGATCATCTGCCGTATCGATAGCGCCTCGCCGCAGTTCCGACGCGTGTCCGTGTTCAAAAACCAGTTGAAGCAACGGTTCGGATTATTCCGCGTCTGCTGCTCTGGCATCAGCAGCGCGAAACCGAGCCGAGCCGCCAGGCTGGTCCAGCCCGAACCAAAATCATGCGATTGGGCGGTTTCGGTACAGCCATGGAGAATGACGATCAGCGGCCGTCCCGCTGGCAGGTGATCGGGGACGTGATATCGCATCGTCAGCTCACCCGGATTGCTGCCGAACGCTTCTTGAGTGTGGAGCTTGGATAGGCCGCCAGTGCCCGCGGCGGGCATCGCCGTTGAAGGGTCGAACTGCTGCCGATATCTCGCCAGCCGATTCAGCGCTTCTTGCATGCCGCTCATATGAACCTGCTCCACTGTGTAGATGATTTATGTTGCATCGCAACATATCATAGCGCGGCACCGCAAAAACAACTGAAGAGATCGGCGACCCAACCGTATTATTGGCAAGACAGCTATTCCGGGCCATAGAGCAGATAGGGAGCCCGCAGTTTGCGGAATTCGGTCAACGCATTCTCCCAGGAGCCGATGATGGAATCGGGCGAAACACCCCCTTCGAGGGCTTTTGCGAAGTCTGGGGCGCCCGCCATCCGGGCGAAATGTTCGGGTTTGGACACCAGCCCAATGCCCCGGCTGCCAAGATCTGCCGCAAACGCCGCCAGCACGTGGACCGCGGTCTCCGCGGGCCGATAATGTCGCACATCAGTGACATTGATGCGAAGACCTTCGACGGTTTGAGCGGCATAGCGTGGCTTGACGGCCACACCCTTGATGGGGCGCGGCGTGAACCGGGTGGCCTCAAACACCACGCCGGGAAGCATCGCCTTCGAGAGACGAAACGCCACCACGGCCGCGTTCAGGTGCGGATGTCCGAGCAGTTGGAACGGCGTTGGCGTTCCACGGCCGTCGCTGGCCTCGGTCGCCTCGAACAGACCCGTCCCCGCGTAGACCAGAGCCGCTTCGAATGTTGCGATGTTGGGACTTGTGGCAATCCACGGCAGGCCGGTATCGGGCCATAGCATCTCCCGCCGCCAGCCTGTCAGGGTCGCGACATCAAGCTGGAGTTCGGCGAGCCCGCGCAAAAGATTTTCACCCTTGATCATGCGCGCCAGCTCCCCGACGGTCATCCCATGCACGGTGGGGATGGCGTAAAACCCGACAAATGATCGAGCCGAATTCTCGAGGACGAAGCCGGAAACATAGCGGCCTCCAAGTGGATTGGGCCGGTCTAACACCAGGAAGGCGATTTTGGCTTCGGCCGCGGCCTGCATGGCCAGGCCCAAGGTCGAGATGTAGGTGTAGAACCGGACCCCGATATCTTGAATGTCGAACACCAGAACATCCAATCCGCGCAGCATCGCGGGCGTGGGTTTCTGGGTTGCCCCGTAGAGGCTGTAGACGGGGATGCCGGTCGCCGCATCGCGGCCGTGATCGACCGTGTGCCCGGCCTCACGGGT
>JBKJYG010000391.1:0-9058 GCA_046715905.1 Hyphomicrobiaceae bacterium
ACGAGGATGCGTCGACGGAAAGGACACGCGCCGCCCGAAGCGATGCGGCCCTGCGTTTCCAACCCGGTGCGTCGGCCGTTGCTGCGGAGTAGCGGCCAGTTATCTCCCGGACGACAAGTCAGCGGCCCGTGGGAAAGCCAAGCTGGTGCCGTCGAAGTGGTTGAGAAGCCACAGCCCGCCGACGGCGATCGCTCCGGCCAAAGCCACGCTCGGCAACGTGCGCAAGACCGCGCCCGCCAGCATGCCAATGCCGCTGACGATCCGTCCAGCCGCCGCGAGCAGGTCCATCACGACGCGGAACAAGGCCGCTGCGACCGCCAGAGCGATGATGACAAACAGGATCTGCTTCCAAATGGTCCAGCTCTGAAACGGCACGGACATCAACTGACTGACCTGCACGCTGGCCCACGCCCAGACGGTCTCGATGAACCGAAATCCGGCAGCCAGGGCCTGACGCAACACGCTCACGACTTCCATCACAAGTTGCTGCATCGAAATCAGCCTCCGACTACGGGTTCGCACTGTTCTCTGAACGTATTAACCTTATTTTTCGTTCCTAAAACGGCAGCTCGACGATAAATTCAGGGCGAAGCCGGACGCGACCGGCTGTCAGCACGATCAGGCCTTGCGGTCACCCCCCCGTTAATTCACGGCGCGCGCGTCCTCGCGGATCATGGCCGCCGCCTTCTACCCGATCATCATCGTGGGCGCGTTGGTGTTGCCCGTCGTCACCGCCGGCATGATCGAAGCGTCGACGACCCGCAAGCCGCCGATCCCGTGCACGCGCAGCCGGCTATCGACGACGGCAAGGGGATCCTCGCCCATCTTGCACGTGCCGACCGGGTGGTAGATCGTGGTTCCGGCGCTGCGCACGTAAGCTTCGAGATCCGCTTCGCTGGTGACCCCGGGCCCTGGCACCGTCTCACCCGCGCTGTGTTTTGCAAAGGCGGGGGACGCGAAGATGCGGCGCGCATGGGCAATGCCGGCCAGAGCCACGCGCAGGTCGGAGGGGACGGACAAGTAGTTCGGCCGGATCAGCGGCCGGTCGTGGGGATCGGGTGATTTGGCCATGATTGTGCCGCGGCTCTCGGGCCGGGCGATGCTGACTGCCACCGTTGCGCCGGGCTCACGCTCCAACCGTCCGAAGATGCGCTGATCGTAGCTGGCCGGCGAAAACAGAAGCTGGAGGTCGGGGCTCGCCAGTCCTTCGCGGCTGCGGCAGAAGAGCTGCGCGCTCGAAACACCGAAGGTCAGCGCGCCGCGGCCGGTCGTGAAAAACCGTGCCACTTCGCCGACGAGACGCAAGCCGCGCGCGAGTTCGTTGATCGAGACGGCGTCCCGGACCCGATGCGAGATGCGCGTCGCATAATGATCCGACAGGTTGCTGCCGACGCCGGCCAGATCGTGCACCACGGGGATGCCCAATGATTTGAGATGAGCCGCCGGACCGATGCCGGAGATCTGCAGCAGGTGGGGCGAGTTGATGCTGCCGCCCGATACGATCACCTCGCGCCGCGCACCGACGAACTTTTCCTCCCCGCCCTGTTGGAAACGCACGCCCGTGCAACGTTTACCCTCAAACACCAGCCCCAGCGCCACGGCTTGCGTTTCGATGCGCAGGTTGGGCCGCGGGCGCGCCTCGCGCAGGAACGTTTGCGCCGTCGAGCCGCGAAAGCGACCGTTTCGCGACATCTGCGAGTAGCCGACCCCTTCGCCAGGCGTCGGGCCACTGAGATCCTTGGAGATCGCGAACCCGGCCTGTTGGGCTGCCTCCACGAACCGGTGCGTGATCGGCAGCACGGTACGATAATCCTCTATGCGCAGCGGGCCGCTCTTGCCCCGCCATTGCGCGTCACCGGGCTCGTACCGCTCCATGGATTTGAAATGGGGGAGGCAATCATCGTAGGTCCAGCCGCGGCATCCCATCTGGGCCCAGGCGTCATAATCGGCCGGATTGCCGCGCACGAACAGCATGCCGTTGATCGAACTTGAACCGCCGAGCACCCGGCCGCGCGGCCAATGAATGGCGCGATTGCCCGACCCGGCATCGGGCTCGCTGGCATAATTCCAGTTCACGCGGGGATGATAGAGCAGCTTCAAGACGCCGGCCGGGATATGGATCCATGGCAGCACATCGCGTGGGCCGGCCTCGAGCAGCGCAATGCGTGAACCATCGGCGGAGAGCCGGTTGGCCAGCACGCAGCCGGCCGAGCCGGCACCAACGATGACGTAATCCGCTTCCATCACGATCCTGCTCCGATTGCTGCGGGACGTAGACTAAACCGTGCGGGAGAGCATGAGAAGCCACCCGCAGACACTCGATCATTGGTGCCGGGCTTGGAGGCCCGCGCACCCGATGCTAGATCATCACCATGATCCTCAGCCACGCCTATAAGTTCATCTATATCAAGACCTATAAGACGGGCTCGACGTCGATTGAAGCGGCGCTATCGCGCGTGTGCGGGCCTCAGGATGTGCTGACCGAGGCCAGCGAGACATTGCGCGACGTCCGCCAGAAGCCGGCGCAGAATTATCGCATCGAGCATCCGCTGAAGCCGGCGCGCCCGCTATGGAAGACGCTGCTCCTCCGTCCCGAGCGGCATTATCATCCCTCGGTCGGCTATTATGAGCATATGCCGGCGTGGCGCATCCGCGCCTACGCGGGAGAAACGATCTGGCGGGACTATTACAAGTTCTCGTTCGAGCGCAATCCATGGGATCGGCAAGTGTCCTGGTACCATTACAAGACCAAGTCGAAGGCTGACGGCGCGCGGCCAAGCTTCGACGCCTTCAATGCCGATCAGCGCCGGGCCTGGGTGGAAAACTGGGACCTCTATACGCAGGCCGACAAACCCATCCTCGACTTTGTCGGCCGCTATGAAAATCTCGATGAAGATTTCGAGCGGGTTCTCGAGCGGATCGGCCTTTCGGGACAGGTGATCCTGCCCAAGGCCAACGTCTCACGCGACCGGGCGCAGGGCTACCGCCAGTACTATACGGCGAGCGCACGCCAGTTGATCGGCGGGTGGTATGCTCGCGAAATCCAGCACTTCGGCTACGATTTCTAACGGCGGCAGCGAGGCGCGGCTGACGCTACGGCGAAAGGCAAGCCCCCATAGGCGCACGCATACGCATCAGCAACTCGTCCGTTCGCCATCTCGGATACGAATGCCACAACGGGTTATTTCGGCAAGGCTCTTAGCTCAATAGTAACCATGACGGACTAGCGTCCTAGCGTTGCCTCGGTGCAGTTCGGGTAGGTACGCGATGTCCATGTCCTCTGTGATTCCGTTCGAAGAAATTCGTGCGCGTGGCAGTATTCGGTCAGGCGATGTCGCCCACCTGCGACAAGCGATGCAGGACGATCCAACCGTCACGGATGAGGATGCCGAAGCCCTGCTCGAGCTGGAGGCGCACTGCGCCATCAAAATCTCGGCGTGGTCGCCGTTTTTCATCGAAACCCTGGCCGACTATCTGGTCAATCAGGTGAAGCCGGAAGGCTATATCGCGGCTGAGAAAGCCGTCTGGCTCAAAGAGCGCATCACGTGCGATGGTCTGATTGAAAGCAGCACCGCGCTCGAGCTGCTGACCGCCGTTATCGAGAGAGCCCGCTGGTCGCCGCCAAGCCTGGTGCGGCTGGCTCTGGATCAGGTGCGCCGTGCCGTGACCACCGGCGTGGGGCCGCTCCGGAGTGGCCAGACCCTAGAATCCGGCGCCATATCGCAGGCGGAAATCGATCTGCTGATCCGCATGCTGTCTGCTTTCGGCAAGAGCGGGATACCCATTACGCGGGCCGAAGCTGACATCTTGATTGATATCAATCAATCGATCGTGGCCGACAAAAACTCGCAGGCCTGGACCCGCTTCTATGTGGCGGCCGTCAGCAACGCCATGCTCGCGGGACTGGGTTTCGCCGTGCCCTCCCGCCAGGCTGCGCTCACGGCGGACGCCGGGGCGGATGCCAGAAGCTCGTGCCGTTCCACCGCCCACGTGCCGGCCTTGACCGAGGACGCAGGACTGGCGGCCCAGAGCAGCAGCTTATTCGGGCGGACGCTGGCCGGCGGCGCAGGTCGGATCTGGGCGTCGTGCCGCAGGCAATCGAGCGAAGAGCGCGCGCTGGCCCGTCTGGAACGGCAACGGCTCGAGATCATCACCAACGAGCCGATGGAGGAAGCCGACGAAGGTTGGTTCATCGCCCGCCTCGCTCAGTTTGGGACCATCAACTCCAATGACCGGGCGTTGCTGTCGTTCGTCGCGCATGAGGCAAACGAGCTGCCGCCGGGACTAGCGGAGTTCGTGGCGAAAGTGGCCCGGGCAGCCTGATCTCAAACTCCGGTGCTTCATCGCCTGCTGCATCAGGCTTCGATCTTGGGCGTGATCGGGCGGAAGATCCTCAAACCCGGTACGTCGAAATGACCAGCCTTGAGCTGTCCCCGATCGAGGACGGCGAGACCGCGCCGCTCGGCGGAGCGGTCGAGGCCGACGCTCGTGAGCCAGGTCACGCCGGGCAGCAGCCGAGACGAGACGTCGGGTCCGTCCGCCAGAAGCAAATGCTGGTCACCCCCGACGGCCGGTGTCATGACGATGCCGTCGAACAGGTTGCGATACCAGTTGGTATGGCGGTCCTTCCATTCGCCAGTAGAGGCCGGGCCGCCGTTGGCCCTGTACTCGGGGCTTTCGAAAACCGCTGGACCCTTCACCTCGTGCATGGCGAGCCAGGGTGAGGGCGTCTTCGTCATACAGCGGAAGCGCTGCGTGGCTGTGAACCCCGGCACGTTGCGAATGAGCTGGGTCACGTGGGCCAAATACCAGACGTGCCAATCGGCCTCGCGTGCGGGATCTCGGAAATCCATCTCCACCATATAGATCATCGGCACATCCTCTTGATCCATCCTGACGCGCTACGCTTCCACAGGCCATAGCGACACGCAAGCGCTCCCCTTGCACAACGTCCTCACGGGGAACGCGACTGGGAACAGTGCTGGCCTTCGCATTGGCCAGGGCGCTAGACTTCACCCATGCGCCCGTTGACGAGACCGGCAAGCAGCAACATGGGAGAGTTATCATGGCCAAGGCCGCAGCATCTGCAAACCGCGAGAAAGTCAAGGACGTCGTCCCCAAGCTCATCGAGCTGACTGAGAAGACGTTGTTTGGCGATGTCTGGGAGCGGCCCGGCTTGTCCAAGCGCGATCGCAGTCTCATCACCTGTGCGGCACTGGTGGCGCTCAATCGGACCGAGCAGCTCAAAGGCCACCTCGATCGCGCGCTGACCAACGGCGTGACCAAGGACGAGCTCTCGGAAATGATCACGCATATGGCGTTCTATGCGGGCTGGCCGTGCGCGATGTCGGGTGCGCTGACGGCCAAGGACGTGTTCGACGACAGCAAATAGGCGCAGGGGCAACATCGATGCAAATCGGATTTATCGGCCTTGGGACCATGGGCGCCAGCATGTGCGCCAATCTGCAGACCTACTTGAAGAAAAGCAATCACACCCTGATGGTGTTCGACGTGCGGCGGGAAGCGGCCGAGCCGCATCTGGCGCAAGGGGCCCAGTGGGCGTCCTCGCCCAAGGAGCTGGCCGAGGCCTGCGATGTCATCTTCTCGTCGCTGCCCGGGCCGCCCGAGGTTGAGGCCGTGGCGCTGGGCGGCGATGGTATCCTCGCCGGCATCCGCAAAGGCAGTGCCTATTTCGATCTCTCCACGAACTCTCCGACGCTCGTCCGACGCCTGGGAGAAGCCTTTACGGGCAAGGCCGCGCACATGCTGGATGCGCCCGTGAGCGGCGGTCCGGCAGGCGCGCGCTCGGGTCGTTTGGCGATTTGGGTGGGCGGCGAAAAGAGCGTGTTCGACCAGCACAAGGCGCTGCTCGACGCGATCGGCGATCAGGCTCGCTACATCGGCCCGATCGGAGCGGGCTCAGTGGCCAAGCTCGTGCACAATTGCGCCGGCTACGCCGTGCAAACGGCGCTGGCCGAGGTGTTCACGATGGGCGTCAAGGGTGGCGTGGAGCCGCTGGCCCTTTGGGAGGCCGTGCGGATGGGGGCGGGTGGCCGGCGACGCACCTTCGATGGTCTGGTCGACCAATTCCTGCCCAACAGCTATGACCCGCCGCAATTCGCGCTGCGGCTAGCCCACAAGGACATGACGCTGGCGACGCAGCTTGGGCGTGAACTGGGTGTGCCGATGCGGCTAGCCAATTTGGCGATGGCCGAAATGACCGAGGCCTTGAACCGGGGCTGGGACAACCGGGACTCGCGCTCGCCGATGCTGCTTCAAATTGAGCGCGCCGGAGTGAAGATCGAGGTCGGGCGCGAGCAGATCGCGGCGGCGCTGGAACGCGATCCGCCGATGAAAGGTGATCCCAAACGAAGCTGAATCGAGCCCGGGCGATGGCGGGTCTCTCAGAAATGAGACAACAGCCTGCCATACCCTTCGATGCGATCGTCGAGGCCGGCCAGCCGCAACAGATGCCAAAGGGTTGCCTGTGTGGACGTGATCACGGGCCGGCCGAGCTCCCGTTCGAGTGCGTCGATGACAGTGTGGGAGGGCGTGTTCAGGCAGGTGATCACCAGGGCCTCGGCGCGCGCATCCCAGCCGTCGAGGCCGAGCGTGTAGAGTGTCTCGGGCTCGGGCGAGGCGAGCCTAAAATTGTCATCGATGCCCAGGTGCGCGCCGCCGAAAACTTCGAGCCCGGCGGCAGCGAAATAACGATGCTCGGCGGCGTCGATCTCGGCGGTGTAGGGTGACACGGCCGCGATCCGGGACACGCCAAGCGCCTTGGCCGCGGTGAGGATGGCGTGCGCCGCCGTGGTCGATGGGATGCCGGTCGTCCGGGCCATCTCTTCGCGCAGATGCGCATCGTAGTCGACACCCTGCACGATGCTCGAGGCTGTGCAGCCATAGGCAATGGCGTTTGGACGACAACTGGCGATCTGGCGGATGGCCCGCGCACCGTCGGATCGGTCCATCTCGCGCACGCCATCGGGGGTAAGCGCATCGGGCATCATCATGCGGGCCGTGTGCAGCGTTATGCCCCGGGGCAGCACGTTGGCGGCCCAGGCTTCCATGACGATGTTGATGCTGGGCACAACGACGCCGAGCCGCGCCCGCGCGGGATCCTTGGCGCGGAGCTGTGGCGTCGGGCGCATCGCGGACTGGCGCATGGCAGACCTCCGAGTCAGGCCGTCAGATGGCGCGCGTCTCGCCGCCGTCCATGTCGATTACGGTGCCGTGGATGAAATCAGCCTTTGGGGAACACAGGAACGCCACCAGGCGGCCGATCTCGTCGGGCTGGCCAAACCGCTTGATGCCGATCTCAGCCAGCATGTGCTGCATGGTTTCCTCGCGGCCGGCGTTGCTCTGGCCCATCGCCGTCTCGATGCGTTTTTCAAGGCGGCCGGTCTGGATGTGGCCGGGATTGATGGCGTTGACGCGCACACCCTGGTGGCGGCCGATGTCGCCGGTGGCCCTGGTGAAATTCACGAGCGCGCTGTTGACCGAGCCGCCGATCGTGAACGCGGCCGACGCGGTGCGCGAGCCGATGCCGATGATATTGACGATGGCGCCCTTCGATTTCTGCAGGTGCGGCCAGGCGCTTCTGGTCATGCGGACGGCGCCGAAGAACTTGAGCCCGAAGCCGGACGCCCAATCTTCATCCGTGAGCTCAAAGAAATCGCCGCGCTTGGTAGCCCCGGCGTTGTTGACGAGAAGATCGACGCGTCCCATGGCTTTGACGGCGGCCTCGACCGCCAGGCCCGGAGCCTTGGTGTCCATCAGATCCGCGACGTAAGTACCCGTGCGGCGGCCCGTGCGCTTGGCGATGTCCTGAGCGACGCGATCCAGATCGGCCTTGCTGCGGGCCACCAGAAACACATCGGCGCCTTCTTCCGCCAGAACGCGCGCAATGCCTTCGCCGATGCCGCGGCTGGCGCCCGTTACCACCGCGACCTTACCTTTCAATTCGAGTTCCATGACAATCCCCGGTCTAATGGCTGGCTTGGGTATAGCAGGCAGGTGGCAGCCGCGATACGCTAGAGGATCGAGATGGAAGGGAACTCACGGGCATGTCCAGCGACGCCGGCGCGACTGCGCTCATCACCGCATATGTTTTGAGCGCCAAAGCCAACGATTTGCCCGAAGCGGTGGGCCGCGAGGGGCTGCGGTCGTTCGTCTACATTTTGGGTTGCACGGTCGGTGGCGCCCGGCATCCTGGTGTCGATGCGGCGTGGAAGGCCCTGTCGCCCTTCGCCGGCAAGGCTCAAGCGACGCTGGTGGCGAGGCATCAGAAAACCGATGCGCTGACGGCGTGCCTCCTCAATGCGCTGGCATCGAGCGTCTACACCTTCGACGATACGCACGCCGAGGCCATCGTGCATCCGAGCGGACCGGTGATGGCTGCAGTGCTTGCAGTTGCCGAAATGCAGACGGTGACAGGCCGCGATCTGCTGACCGCCTTCACGCTGGGCGTCGAGGTCGTCTGCCGGTTGAGCAAGGCGATCTCGGTCGCTCCCGCCGAGGGCAACATCGCCTGGTCGCAGAGCGGCGTCACATGCGGCGTTGGCGCGGCGCTGGCGGCGGCGAAGCTGCTGGGTCTGGATCAGGAGACAGCGCAACGTGCGGTCGGGATTGCGGCATCGCAGGCCGGCGGCGTTCGGGCCGTCCACGGCTCGATGTGCACGCCGATGATGCCATCACACGCGGGTCAGATGGGATTGCGCGCGGCGTTGCTGGCGCAAGCGGGCTTCACGAGTTCCGGCATTGCGCTCGAGGCCAGGTATGGCTTTGCCAACTGCTTTTCCGCTAAACCCAATCTTGACGCCTTGGTCAGCGGGCTGGGGCAGCACTTCGAAGTCCTCTCCAATACCTACAAACCTTTCCCCTGTGGAATCGTCATCAATCCGATGATCGACGGCGCCCTGGCGCTGCGCAAAGAGCATGACCTGAGGGCGGCGAGCATCGACAAGGTCACCGTCAAGGCCGCCCCCGCCGCCCTGGCGCTCTGCGACCGACGGCATCCCAAGGATGATTTCGAGGGTCAGGTCAGTCTCTATCACTG
>JBKJYG010000392.1:0-3105 GCA_046715905.1 Hyphomicrobiaceae bacterium
CCCAAAGATCCATGATGCCGTTTTCACCGACGAGATCATCGTCGACCGACTGGATGAAGCAAGCATGGGGCTGGGGATGCTCGTAGGTCGAGGTGGAGCGCGTGAGTTCGCCCGTCCGATAGTCGACATAATAATGGCCCTGGCCGGGTCCATCGATGCCGTAGGCCCAGTGCAGGCCGGTGTTGAACCATTGCGGCGAATTGGGCGCTCCCATTTGCATCGCCAACATGTAGCGATGCTCGTCGAAGAAAGCGCGCGCGTCCTCCTCCGTGGTGAAGTAACCGCCCTTCCAGCCCCAATAGGTCCAGGTGCCCGCCAAGCGGTCGAACACCTCGCGTGAGTCAGTCTCCCCCCCCCGCCGTTCGTTGCCTGGCTGATGAGTTGCCGCCCGCCCGGCGTCCGGCGCATCATCGGCCACCGACCGCCAGAGCCATGAGGGCACCTGGGTCTCCTCGACCCGCTTCAATGCCTTTGGGATACCGGCCTTGCGGAAATACTTTTGCGCCAGAATGTCGGCGGCAACCTGGCTCCAATGCTGCGGCACCTCAAAACCGTCGAGGCGGAAGACGATCGAACCATCGGGGTTTTTGATTTCCGAAGTCGCGCGGCGAAAGGCAATCTTGGCGTAAGGTGATTGGCCGGCCTCGGTGAAGCAGCGTGTGATTTTCATAGATCCCCGCGGGTCGAATGTTGCGTCGTTGCTCGTTCAGGACACAAAGAAAGACGCAACCGAACTGCCGGCGGTCGTTTGACTCACAGCCCAGCACACCCCGCGCGAGACGCGATCCGGGTGCAGAATGGGAACTGCGAAGGCCGACGGGCCCGCTACTCGAAAGAGACACACGCGACAAAACTCGCGCCGACGTCGGGCCGGCAAGGATCCGCGCAGGCCAGCCGCCCCCTGCTCTCCCGATGGGGGAGCAGAATGCGGGGATGCAGGTTTTCCAAGCTCACCCACAACGTGCCGTCAGTCACAACGCTTAGGTCGATTCGGGGCTGACCGTCACGAGGCCTTGTGGGTTGCAGTGGCTACGACATACTAGATGTAGATGCGGCCCACACCGGAGGATAAGCAGTGGATTGACCCCGGCAAACGGCTGCACTACGGCGCTTTGGATCGGATTTAGAACACAGGAGGCGTCGGCCAGAAGCGATGCGGCAGGCTCCTATCGCAGGACGTTATCGCGATTCCGCATCACTCGATGTGGCTTTTGGGCCGCTCTTCCGCACCCTGCCCGCCTTATGTGCTGGCTCGCGCACGCTGGACAAGGGCTGAGCGAGAGTGTCATACCGCAGGCATCGGCGCCCGCAGGCGAAGGCTTCCGGGCGTTCTGCTGCTCGATGATAGGATGGACGGCATGAGCATCCTCAGCGAAGTCTTCAGTTGGTGGGGCGGCAATACCTGGTCTAACCGCATCTATACCGCGTTGCGCGGCCGGCACGTTGGGACCGACGAGGGCGGCAACCGCTATTTCGTGCAATCCCGCGGCATCGGACCGCTGGGGGTCCCGCGCCGTTGGGTCATCTTCGCCACCGGCGCCGAGGCCTCCAGCATATCGCCCGATTGGCATGGCTGGATGCATCACACGGTCGACACACCACCGACAGCCGAGACCTATCGCCCGCGCCCCTGGCAGAAACCGCACCGGCCGAATATGACCGGGACGCCGGACGCGTACCGTCCTTCCGGGTCGATTCTGGGCCAGGGCGTGCGGCCGAAGGCAACCGGAGACTACCAGCCGTGGCAACCGAAATGAGTGGCGCGGCACCCCGGAATTACCGGCCGCGGTGCAGGCGTGTGCAGGCGGCCATCGCCCTGCCGCAGTGAGAGCAGAGCGTGGACAGCTTGGGTGACCCGGCCGTTGCAACACTATGAGTGGCAATGATAGGGCCATGCAATGATCTTGGGCATCGTCGAGAGAGATCCGCTTTTGCCTCACAGTCACGATAGTTGGATGGGTCAGCCCGCGCCGCGGCATGGCCCCGGGGGAAGTTCGGGTGCCGTGCGGGCCGGCCTCTCGCGATGGGCTTGCGCCATAGCGGCCGTCTTCCTCGGTGCTGGCCAGGCTCACGCGCAACGGATTGAGAATGGCACCGCTGTGTTTGCCGCGCTCGACAAGGTGACGGCGAAGATCTCCAAACTCGAGGTTAAACTCGGCGAGACGACACGTTTTGGCGCTTTGAATCTCACGCCGCGCGCCTGTTACTCGCGATCCCCCACCGAGCCGCCCAAGACCACATCCTTTGTCGAAGTCGACGAGATCGGTCTCGATGGTAAGGTCGAGCGGATCTTTTCCGGGTGGATGTTCGCCGAGAGCCCCGGGTTGAATGCCGTCGAGCATCCGGTTTTCGATCTCTGGCTGACAGAGTGCGTGGCGCCCTTGCGTGCGCCCGGCGTATCGCAAAGGGTGCCGGGTTCGGGCGCGCCGTCGGCTGGTGCACCGGCGGGCTCGGGGGGTCAGCCTCCCCAGGACGAGCTTCCCGAGGAGCCGCGCCGCCGTCCGCGCCGCTAGGACGGTCCGAGCCTTTAGACAGATGCCGGCGCTCTGCAGACGAGACGCCAGCCTCCAGGGAATGCCAGTGGCCCAGGTGTCTGATAATTCCAAGCCGCCGCCGGGTCTTTCGCTGGATGCCCACGCGCGTGGGCTCGTCCAGCGGGTCCTCAGGGACTGGGTGTGGCCGCGGCGGGCAGCCTTGGGATTGGCGTTCCTCCTCATGGTCGCGCTTGCGGCCGTTACGGGCTGCTACCCGCGCTTGATCAAGTATGCGTTCGACGTGCTCCCCAAAGGCGAACTCGGCTTCATGTACGGCATCGCGGGGCTGATCATCCTGACGACATCGGCGCGTGCGCTGCTGCTCTACCTCACGACCGTGTCCACCAACCGGATCGTCATGCACATCACGGTCGACATGCAGAAGGCCGGCATCACGCACCTGCTGCAAGCCGATTTCGCACGTTTGACGCGTGACGCGCCCGGCGAGCTGATCTCGAGACTGACCAACGACGTGGGACAAATTCAGCTCGCCTTGCAGTCGGCACTGACGACAGCCATCCGCGACGCGCTGATGATCGCCGTCCTGGTCGGATACATGATCTGGAGCGAT
>JBKJYG010000393.1:0-2722 GCA_046715905.1 Hyphomicrobiaceae bacterium
GGTCACGTCGAGGTCGGCAGCGTCGCGGTTCGCATCGGCTCCAAATCAATGACGTTGGAACATGGCGTGTTTCAGGCGGGCTCGTGCGCCGGGGTGGCACGCGTCGTATTGGTGACCTTTGACGTCGTGCATCGCCAATCGATCGTCATCCCCTCCTCCGTACGCGACTATCTACAGACGCTATCGCGCGCTCAGCGCAACGAGAGTGACGGCTGACTTTCCGGAAACAGCAACGTTCCATTGTGATCTGGGGTGTTCATGACGGCTTATCCCAATCTGCTGCGCCCGCTCGACCTGGGACACACGACGCTGTCGAGCCGCGCCATCATGGGATCGATGCACACGCGGCTTGAGACGCTCGACCGGGCGGGCGAGCGGATCGCGGCGTTCTACGCGGATCGGGCGCGAGGTGGTGCTGCTCTTATCATTACCGGCGGGTTCTCGCCCAACGCGGAAGGACTACTCGAGCCCAACGGTCCGTTGCTCGACCAGGCCGACCAATTGGACGAGCATCGGTTCGTCACCGGTGCCGTGCATCGCGCGGGCGGCAAGATTGCATTGCAGATCCTGCATGCTGGCCGTTATGCGACGCATGAGCTCTCGGTTGGTCCCTCGACGCTCGCGTCCCCCATCAATCCCAGGGCGCCGCGCCGCATGAGTGAGGCGGATATCGAGCGGACCATCGAAGATTTTGCTCGCTGTGCCGAACTGGCGCGAGACGCCGGCTACGACGGCGTCGAGATCATGGCCAGCGAAGGCTATCTCATCAATGAGTTCACGGTGCCGCGCACCAACGACCGCACGGATGCGTGGGGCGGCAGCCTCGAAAATCGTCTGCGCTTGCCCGTCGAGATCATGCGCCGCGTGCGGGGTCGCGTCGGCAGTGACTTCATCGTCATCTTCCGCGTCTCATCGATCGATCTTGTCGAGGGTGGCCTTGCGGCTGAGGAGATCGTGGCACAGGCCCGCGCCGTGAGTGATGCCGGCGCTTCGATCCTGAACATCGGGGTCGGTTGGCACGAAGCCCGCGTGCCGACCATTGCGCAGAAGGTTCCCCGCGCCGTATGGACGTTTGCCGCTGCTCGATTGAAGGCCGCGGTCAGCATCCCTGTTGTAGCCTCCAATCGTATCAGCACGCCCGATGTGGCCGAGCGCATCCTGGCGTCGGGTGAGGCCGATCTGGTCTCGATGGCGCGGCCCTGGCTCGCAGACCCCGAGTTCATGGTCAAGACGCGCAGCGGCCGGACCCGTGAGATCAACGTTTGCATCGCCTGCAACCAGGCGTGCCTCGACTACATCTTCTCGGGGCGGGTTGCTTCATGCCTGGTCAATCCGCGCGCCGGGCGCGAGATCGAGTTCGACGCCTTGCTGCAACGCCCGCCCGTGACGCGCAGGATTGCGGTCGTCGGGGCCGGGCCGGCCGGCCTTGCCTGCGCCACAATGGCTGCGCAACGCGGGCACAAGGTGGTGCTGTTCGACGCCGCCGGCCGCATCGGAGGTCAGCTCAATCTGGCGCGCAACGTACCGGGTAAGGAGGAGTTCGATGAAACGCTGCGATACTGGCGGCAGATGATCGAGATGCATGCTGTTCGGGTTGAACTCAATGCGCGGCCAAGTCTTGATCAACTGGAAGGTTTCGACGAAGTGGTGGTTGCGACCGGCATCACGCCGCGAGTGCCCGATATTCCTGGCATTGATGACGCCCGATGTGTGTCTTACGTCGACGTGCTCGCGGGGCGGGTGACGGTGGGCGCGCGCGTCGCGATCATTGGCGCGGGCGGCATCGGTTTCGACGTCGCCGAGTTCCTCTCCTCGCCCGCACCCGATCAGGCCATGGATCCCGATCGCTTTCTTGCCGAATGGGGGGTCGATGCGACCATTGCGCAACGCGGCGGACTGCGGCCCGGAACAACTGAGGCGCCCGAGCGCCAGATCACCATGCTGCAGCGCCGGCCGGGTCGAATGGGCCGCACGCTCGGTGTGTCGACGGGTTGGATTTTGCGCCTTCAATTGCAGCGCCGCAAGGTGGCGCAAGTGACAGGCGTCACCTACCGTCGCATCGATGCTGAAGGGGTGCATGTGACCGTGGCGGGAGAGGATCGAATCATTCCTGCCGATACGATCGTGATTTGCGCGGGGCAGGAGCCCGAGGCTGGCTTGTTCGATCGGCTCATGGCCCAAGGGCGCTCCCGCTCCGTGCATCTGATCGGCGGCGCGGCGAGATCAGAAGAGCTCGATGCCGTGCGCGCCATCGATGAAGGAACGCGGCTGGCGTTGTCATTCTGAGGTGGAGGAAAGAGATGCGCGGACTGAACGGCAAGACGGTCATCGTCACGGGAGGCGCTGGCGGGATCGGCAGCGCCATCTGCCGCCGCTTTGCCGAGGAAGGGGCTGTGGTGGGTGTGTTCGATCTTAACCGCGCGGCCGCCCAAGACCTCGCGGGAACGATTGGACGCGGCGCGACGGCCTGGGAGGTCGACATCACGAGGCATGCGGACGTGACGGCCGCCGTCGCCGCGTTCGAGGCAGCGAGCGGGCCCATCGACATTCTCATCAACAACGCGGGCTGGGACAAATTTGCTTACTTCGTCGATACGACGCCGGAGGATTGGGACAAGATCATCGCCATCAACCTGAGGGGGCCGATCAACCTGCATCACGCCGTGCTTCGCGGAATGCAGCAGCGCCGCGCCGGACGCATCGTCAACATCGCGTCCGATGC
>JBKJYG010000394.1:0-5157 GCA_046715905.1 Hyphomicrobiaceae bacterium
GCGCGGCCGCACTGGCTGCCGCATCCGGTCCGCGACAGCCACAACCGGGACAGCGCGGGCCAATACATGCCGGACTGAACCCGCCCGTCGGGTCCCCGTCGGTGCCGGCCGGCAGCTCCTCACGACCGGCTGTCGGACACGCGCTGGCCTCAGGACAGATGCCTCAGCGGGCGCGTCCGATGGATCTCGATGCCATGCGTCAGGACGGTTCCGGGCGAGCCGCCGAGGCCAACGATCCCCGGTTGCGTGCTGGGGCGCCATCCGAGCATGACGACGGCCTGACATTCGGTATGCCCGAGGAGGATGCAGCCCCCCGGCAGCGTGGCTTGCCTTGGAAGACCATCGGCGCTCTCATGCTGCTGGCGGTGCTCGGGGGTGGGGTGCTGGCGCTCTTCAAGACCGACCGCCTCACCCTGTCGAGCCTGCCATTTCTAGCTCCGCGATCGGGCGAGCCGATACCGATTGTACGCGCCCCGAAGGAAAGCTTGAAAGAATCGCCGCTCAAGGCCTCTGGCGAGACCCAGAGCGAAGTCGATGCGACCTTTCAGAAAGCAGCGCTCTGGCAGCTCCTCAAGAAAGAGTTTCCGGATTGGTACGCCGACCGCGTGACCGAGACGGTTCGCCTCAAGGGTGAGCAGAAGGATGATCAGGTCATCGCTCAAGGCCTGACGCAGGCGCTCGTCGATTTGCGCCGCGGCAATGCGGCCGCCGCCTTAGCCGCCAGTCCCGCCCGCCTGCGCGTCGTGGCGGCGTCGTTCGTCAACAATCTGACCCGTCTGGCGGCCATGAGTACGAATGCCTGCTACGCCTTCATCTCGCAGGGCGAGATCAGCCCCATCGTTGTCGACTTGCTGCGGGGTTCCGACATCACGGCGTCGCTGCAGGGGCAGTTCACGGCAATCTTTGAGGCCGTCTCGGAAGGCCGCAAGGTTCCCAAGACCTATGCGCAACCGCAGCGCGAGGACTATGACGTGCTGGCGGCCCAGCTCGCCTTGCGCGGTTGGAGCCCGGCGGACTTGCAGCTCTTCTCCGATCCCCGCCAGCTCGCCCGGGCCGAGCCGCAACGCGTCTGCCAGATGGTTCAGGACTGGTTTTCAGCCCAGCTCGCGGTCAAGGACGAGGCGGTGCAGATGCGGCTGCTCTCGGAAGCCTTGAAGCCGATCCTGTCCGGCTGACTGCGGGACGACTGTCACGATGACATCGGGCCCAGAACCGGCTATCTGCCGGTGCCATGCTGCATATCAACGACCTCACCTTCCGCATCGAGGGCAAGCCCATCCTGGAGGCGGCCACCGCGGGCATCCCGACCGGGCATAAGGTCGGCCTGATTGGCCGCAACGGCACGGGCAAGACCACGCTTTTGCGTCTGATCACCGGCGAACTCACGCCCGACGGCGGTTCGATCACGCTGTCGAAGGGCGCGCGCATCGGGCATGTGGCGCAGGAAGCGCCAGGCGGGCCCGAAAGTTTGATTGGCTGGGTGCTGGCCGCCGACGTCGAGCGCGAGCTGCTCTTGGCCGAGGGTGATCGCGCGACCGATCCCACTCGCATCGGGCAAATCCAGGAACGGCTCAACGATATCGGCGCGCATGCGGCCCCCGCCCGCGCCGCGCAGATCCTGGCGGGGCTGGGGTTCGATGAGGCGGCCCAGCAGCGGGCGTGCGCCGAATTCTCGGGTGGCTGGCGCATGCGCGTGGCCTTGGCCGCCATCCTGTTTCTCGAGCCGGAGATCCTGCTGCTCGACGAGCCGACCAACTACCTGGATCTTGAAGGCACGCTGTGGCTCGAGACCTATCTCAGGTCCTACCCGCACACCGTGCTGATGGTCAGCCACGACCGCGATCTGCTGAACACGGCCGTTGGCTCAATCCTGCACCTGGATCGCGGCAAACTCACGCTCTATTCGGGCGGCTATGATGCATTCGAGGAGGCGCGGCGCGAGAAACAGCGGCTGGAGTTGAAGCTCAAGAAGAAACAGGATGACCAGCGCCGGCACATCGAGGCGTTCGTCGCGCGCTTCAAGGCCAAGGCGTCGAAAGCCGCGCAGGCGCAAAGCCGCGTCAAGGCCTTGGCACGCATGCAGCCGATTGCCGCCCAGGTCGATGATCGCGTGGTGCCGTTCGCGTTTCCGAGCCCGGCGCGGATGCTGGCAAGCCCTTTGCTGAGGTTGGACAAGGTCAGCGTCGGCTATACCGCGGACTCGCGCGTGCTGAGTGGTCTTGATTTGCGCATCGACCAGGACGACCGCATCGCGTTGCTCGGACAGAATGGCAACGGCAAATCGACCTTCGCCAAGCTGCTTGCCGGGAGGCTGCCGCCGATTGGCGGCGACCTGTTCGGCGGCGCGCGGCTCGAGGTCGGATATTTCGCCCAGCATCAGCTCGATGAACTCGATCCGGCCTGGACACCCTACGATCATGCCATACGGCTGATGCCGGACGCAACGGAGGCGCAGAAGCGGGCTCGGCTCGGCACGTGGGGGTTCGGCGCCGACAAGGCGGATACCAAGGCTGAAAATCTATCGGGCGGCGAGAAGGCGCGGCTGCTGATGGCATTGACTGCCTTTCATGCGCCCCATCTCCTCATTCTGGACGAGCCGACGAACCATCTCGACATCGACAGCCGGGAAGCCCTGGTTCAAGCGCTCAACGCCTATGAAGGAGCCGTCATCCTGATCAGCCATGACCGGCACCTGGTCAATGCCACGGCCGACCGGTTGTGGCTGGTCGCCAACGGCACCGTCCTGTCCTACGACGGCGACATCGACAGCTACCGCGCGATGCTGATGGCCGAGCGCGGACGCGCACGCACCCGCGACGGCAATGGCAGCGCAGACATCCGTGTCAACCGGGCTGACCAGCGTCGGGACGCAGCCTCCCGCCGCGCCGCGCTGGCGCCGCTGCGCAAGGCGATGCAGGCCGCGGAGAAGCAGGTCAACCAGATCACGGCCGAGGTGGCGCGGCTCGACGCGCTGCTGGCTGATCCCGACCTGTACGCGACAGAGGCCGCGCGCGCGCAGAAGCTGTCGGTGGAGCGCGGCCAGCACATCAAGGCGCTGGCGGGGGCGGAAGACGCGTGGCTCGAGGCCACGTCTGCCTATGAGGCGGCGGAACAAAGCGACTGATCCGCCGCCGCCGGGGGCGGCCGGTCCTCACAGCAGGCCCAGCTCCGCCAGTTGGCGGCGCAGCTTCTGAGGCATCGCCGTGACGTCATCGTCGTGCCCCGCCTTGAGATCGACGGGCACCTCATCGGCGCTATAGTACCGCCAGCCCTGGAACGGGCGACGCGGGACCGGTCGCACGGCAACGAGCGATCGGTCGAGGATCAGCAAGGTGCACGGGGTGCCGTCGGGTTTGACGCCGGTGC
Source organism: Hyphomicrobiaceae bacterium (assembly GCA_046715905.1). GTDB lineage: Bacteria > Pseudomonadota > Alphaproteobacteria > Rhizobiales > Hyphomicrobiaceae. The sequence goes on from JBKJYG010000394.1 coordinate 3,367, forward strand.
GCAGGTCGATCAACCCTTGCCGGGCTTGCACGAGGCCCTTGATGACCCAATAGATCGAGCCGCCGCCCAGCAGGTCGTCGCGACGCTTCGGCATCTGGAAGGTGCGGTGAAAAAGCTCGGGCTTCTGCCGCTCAGCCTTCATCTGGGCGAGGCGATCGGCCTGCCAAGTGGCAAGCTCCTCGATCGAATCACACCCGACGCACAGCTTGATGAGATGCAGAGCCATGCCGGACGTCTTAGCGTTCCGCGGCGCGCCTGCGAAGGGGAACGGGTGGCGAACCCTGGGGAAAGGTCCGAGGCGTGGTGAAGCGGCTCGCGAGGAATACGGGGAGGATGATGAAAAGGAAGCGGCAAACGCAGCCCGCGCTCCAATCTAAGGCGCGGACGAACGGGACGTTGGATGCCTGCGGAGCCGCGAACATGGCACGCATGGTACCGGAACCTCGACCCACAAACGCATTGACTCTTTGCAAGCCAGGCCCACAGTTTGAGCGAGGAGTGAGCGGGCATCCCGCCGCGTTGGCCAGCGATCACATCGACCATGTTCACCTACATTCTTCGACGTCTGGCGTTCGGTGCCCTGACGGTCGTCGGGGTCTCGATTGTCGTTTTCCTCGTCATGCGCATCCTGCCCGGCGATCCTCTCGTCGCCATTTTCGGGCCGGACGGCTTCACCAAGCTCTCCGACGCGGAGCGCGCCCATTACATGGCGGAACTCGGCTTGAGCGATCCGCTTCTCGTGCAGTATTGGAACTGGATCAAGGATATCGCCCGCGGCAACTTCGGGCGGTCCTTCTTCCGCTCGGAAAGCGTGGCCGAGATGATCCTGCGGCGGGGACCGCTGACGGCTCAGATCGGCATTGCGTCGGTGGCGCTGTCGTGGCTCATCGGCATTCCTGTGGCGATCGTCAGCGCGCTGCGCCCCAACAGCCTGTCCGACAATGTGGCGCGCTTCATCAGCATCTTCTTCCTTGCGGTTCCGGGCTTCTGGCTCGGCATGCTTATCGTTCTGGGCCTCCTGTTTGCGTTCGGATATCGCGCGCCGCTCACCGGGGCCTCGCTGCTGACCGACCCTTGGACGACCTTCCAGATGATCGTTGGCCCGGCCATCGTGCTCGGGTTGGGGCAGGCGGCCTACATCGCGCGGATGGCCCGGTCGAGCCTGCTGGAGGTCATTCGCGAGGATTATGTGCGCACGGCACGCGCGAAAGGCGTGAGCCGCCGCCTGGTGATCGCCATGCATGCGCTGCCCAACGCCTTGCTGCCGGTCATCACGCTGTCGGGCGTGCTGCTCGGGTTCGTGCTGGCCGGTTCGGTTCCCGTCGAACGCGCCTTCGGAACGCCCGGGCTGGGCTATGCGATGTTCACGGCCGTCAGCGAGCGTGATGTATTCGTCATGCAAAATCTCGTGTTTCTCTATGCCGTCGTGTTCGTGATGTTGAACATCCTGGTCGATGTCATCATTGCCTGGCTGGACCCGAGGATCCGATACCAGTGACGCTTACAGCTTCCCAGGGGCCTATCGACCCGATGGGGCAAGAGCCGCTCGTCGTTGCGGCGGCAGCACCATCGGCCCTGCGACGGCTCGGACGCACCCTGCGCACGTTCGCCACCCGCTCGCCGCTCTCTGCCTTCTGGGGTGTGATTGCCGCCTTGATCCTCCTCATGGCCCTGACCGCGCCTTTGCTGGCACCCTACGAGCCGCTGAGGTCGAATTTCGCGCGCATGACGAAACCTCCAGATGGGCAGAATTACTTCGGCACCGATCAGATCGGGCGCGATACGCTGAGC
>JBKJYG010000395.1:0-3378 GCA_046715905.1 Hyphomicrobiaceae bacterium
GTCCAGGATCACGTCCCGCGTACGGCCCTGTCGGCCCGACGACAGCCCGCCCTCGCGACGTGCCCACGCGAGCTTCAGCCCTGGTGATCGGTCCGCCCAAACGTCATGCGGCCCAGACCTCCGGTCATCCGAATACGAATTCGGCGCACCGAAGTCCCGGGCCGGCCATGACCTCGTCCGTTCGAGGCGTCAGGCCTTCGCGTCGCGCACAGAGCGCATGACGAGGTTTGCCATCAGCGGAACCTTGTAGTGGTTGTAGTTGAGCGGCCGAGCGCCGCGGGTCGCCGATTGGCCCACGAGCTGCGCCAGCTCCTGATCCACCTTCTTACCCTTGATGGTCTCCTCGGCCACCCCGACCCGCCGCGGCGTGCACGATACTCCGCCGACGGCCACGCGCGCCGCTTGCACGACGCCTCCCGCGTCCGTCTTGACTGCCGCGGCGACATTGACGAGCGGGAAGTCCACATTTCGATCCGTGACCTTCTCGAAGTAGAACCGCACGCCGGCCCATTCCTTCGGAATGCGAATGGCGACGAGCAGATCTTCGGGCTGTATCTGAGTCATGCGGGTGATGTCGATGCGCGGACCGATGAAGAACTCCTCGGCCGCGACAACGCGTTCGCTCTTGGCGTTGCGGATCACCATCTTGGCATCGAGGGCGATCATGGCCGGAGCGAGATCCGACGGCGACACCGCCACGCAGCGGTTGGCGTCGAAAATCGCATGTTCCCGGTTTTGCGCTTCCGGCGTGTCGGCAAAGCAGGTGTTGCCGCCGGCGCGATAGCAGGGCAGACCCGAACGGTAGTACCAGCAGCGGGCATCCTGCGAGACGTTGCCGCCGATCGTACCGGTGTTGCGGATCTGCGGGCTGGCCACCTGGCTCGCCGCATCCGCGAGCAGCCGGTAGCTCTTCTTCACGACCGCGTTGTTCTCGATCTCGGTGAGCGTGGTGAGCGCGCCGATTTCGATCCCGTCCGCGGTCTCCTTGACGCCTTTCATCTCGGCGATGCCGCTGACGTCGACCACCACCTTGGGCCGCTTCACGCGGTCCTTGAACCAGGAGATCGAGTCATTGCCGCCCGCGAGCTTCCACGCGTCTTTCTTGTGCTGGTCGAGAAGCGCAACCGCGTCCGCGACCGTGTTGGGCCTGTACAGTTCGAAGCCCGGAATGACATCCTTGATCATCATGGCTGGCTCCCTCATCTCATCGTGTTGGCCTGAAGCGGCCGGTAGGAGTGCGGTCGCTTGGCGAGCGCATTGACGATCATGTCGCGGACCACCGGAGTCCGGTGGAAATAATGCCCGCCCAGAGCATCCGAGATGGCGTTGATCAACGCCGCCGCGGCTGCGCCCTGGATCGGTTCACCGATCCCCTTCACGCCAACAGGATTGTCGCGATCCGGCTGTTCGGCGGCCGACCATTTGAATGACTTCGGCATGTCTAGGTAGGTTGGCGGCTTGGACTGGTCGAACTGGACATTGGCCGGCAGACCGAGCTGATGGTCGTAGACGATGCGCTCGGTGACCGCGAGGCCGAAGCCCATCACCGCCCCGCCGTGCATCTGCGATTGCAGGCCCGCGGGATGCAGGACCGTGCCGCAATCGGCCACGCCGAGGTACTCCTTGATCTCGAAATCGCCGGTTTCGGTGTCGAGTTCGACCATGCAGAATCCGGCGCAGAGGGCCGGGACCATGCCGCGCTTGGCAAGCTTGTCCTTGGCGACGCCGATCAATCCGGAACTTGCCAGCGCCGTGGCCGACGCCTTGGTGAGCGGGTTGATGTCGGCCGGCAACTCCTTGCCGGAGAACTTGCCGCCGAGTTCGATCGCCTTTTTGGCGGCGTCGGCGAAGCTCATCGACTTCGACGCATCCGTCTTGTGGACGACCCTCTCGTTCTTCAGATCATAGTCGCCCGGTGAGCTGCCCAACTGCTGGGATGCGATCTCGAGCAGCTTGTCCTTGGCGTCCACCGCCGCGACGTAGTTGGCGCGCGAGGCTGTATAGGCCGTGTTCGAACCAAACTGCCCGATCATCCACGGCAGATGCCGGTCGGTGCGACCCCGGACGATGACGACATTGTCCCAGTTGTAGCCCAGCACTTCCGCGGCGACGCGCGATGTCGCCGCATAGGAGAATGTGCCGAGGTTTCCCTCGCCGGAATGAACGTAGAGCTTGCCGTCCGGCAGGATGCGAACAAGACCATCGAACCCGTTCGAGCCGCCGGCATGGAAAGCGCTTCCGATCCCAACTCCAATGACCTTGTTGCCATTGCGATGGCCGGAGAGCTTTTTCTTCTCTTCCCATTTGAACAGTTCGCCACCCTTGGCCAGTGCATCCTTGAGATAGGCACTGGTCAGTTTGCCCTTGGCGTCATGGCCGTCGAAGCCGTCATTGTCCGGTGCGTTAATACGGCGGATCGCCAAGCGGTCCAGACCGAGCTGGCGTGCAGCCTCATCGATCAGCGGCTCGATCGCCATGGCCGTCTGGTTCTCGCCAGGGCCACGCTGCGGACCGCGTGGCGGCGTGTTGGTGAGCACCGCCGTGCCGCGCCAGCGCATGGCCTCCGGCTGGAAGCAGAGCTGGATCGCATGACCACAATTGCGGAAATCCCAGAAGCCCATATTCGGGCCATTGTCCTGCACGACGAAGACGTCGAAGGCCGTGATGCGGCCATTCTCGGCGAAGCCGATCTTGGCCCAGCCTTGGAAGCCCGCGCGGCCGGAGCCAAGTAGGTATTCTTCCTCGCGCGAGACGCGGAGCATCACGGGGCGCCCATTGGCCTTCTTGGAGAGATGGCCAGATATCGACACCAACGGATAGCCGCTGCCTTTCGAGCCAAAGCCGCCGCCGCAGTATTCGGCAATGAACACGACGTCCTCCGGCTTGATGCCGAGGTAACGCGCGATGTTCGGCACAACGAATGACTGGCTCTGCATCGAGCCGTGCACATAGCACTTGCCGTTTTGCCAATAGGACATGTTCGAGCGCGGTTCCATCGAATGATGCGATGTACCGGCGGTCAGAAAGCTCCGTTCGACGATCACCTTGGCCTTCTTGAAACCGGCTTCGAGATCGCCGTAGGCCCATTCCTCCGCGGGTTTGCCCATCGGCATCTTGCCCTGGTCAAAGCCTTGGAAGTCCTTGGCCGTCCACTTGATCGTCTGCAAGGGCAGTCGAACGTTGGCGACGTTGCCGCCGGTGAAGGCGTTGGTGCCGCCGGGGAAAAGAGAATCCAGCGGATCGACGACATGCTTCAACTGCTCGAAGTCGACTTTGATTGCCTCGATGGCAGCCGCTGCGATCTCCTCGGTTTCAGCCGCAACCGCCAGGATCGGCGCGCCGGCGAACGTCGGCTCGCGATAGAGGATGGGTTCGACC
>JBKJYG010000396.1:0-2777 GCA_046715905.1 Hyphomicrobiaceae bacterium
GTAGTGGCGTGTCTCATGCGAGGGCGTGCCTTGCTGCTGTCTGGCGACCATTTTGATTCTAAGCCGGCCGCACCGCACTGCGGGCTCATTTACAAGGTTGAGTTCGCAAGCGAAAGGTTGTTATGCGTGAAGCTCGTCATCCGCCGTCGTGCCGACGCAGCGCGGCGCGGCCTGTCGAGGAGATCCTCATGCGCGTGTCCGTTATCATTCCGGCGCTGAATGAGGCTGGCAACATCGGCCGTCTGGTCGAGGAAACGTTTGCCGTGGTGCCGGCAGGCGTCCTGGGCGAGGTGATTGTTGTTGACGATTGCAGCTCCGATACGACCGGGAGCGAAGTCAAGGCACTGATTGCGCGAGACACGCTGCCCGGGTTGCGCTATCTGCGGCACGGCGTTCGCAGCGGCCAAAGCGCCGCCATGCGCACCGGCATCCTGGCGGCGCACTATCCCGTCATCGCAACGATGGACGGCGACGGCCAGAACGATCCCACCGATATCGCCCGGCTGCTCGATGCGCTGGCGGCCCCCGGCGCCAAGGGGCCAGCCCTTGTCGGCGGCGTGCGGGTCGATCGCAAAGCCGATGGCTCAAAACGCTGGGCATCGCGCTCGGCCAATTGGATTCGCGATGCGGTGCTGGACGACAAGTGTCCCGACACCGGCTGCGGGATCAAGGTCTACTGGCGGGAGGCGTTCCTGCGCCTCCCCTATTTCAGCAGCATGCACCGGTATTTGCCGGCTCTGTTCCTGAGCTATGGCCACGAGACCGCCTACGTTCCCGTCAACGATCGGCTGCGCATCGCCGGCAAGTCAAAGTACAACAACCTGGGCCGCGCTCTGGTCGGCATCTACGATCTTGTCGGTGTATCATGGCTGCGGCGCCGAACACTCGTGCCCTCGATTGTAGAAGACGTTCCCGAAGGCCGTCACGTCTCCGATCTGGCGAGCCGATTGCGGCGGGACGATAAACGTCAGTCGAGGGACTTGCCTTAAGGCGAGCCGGGCCTGGCCACAGCGACAGTTTTGCTCAGAACGGCAACATCGAGAACGCCAACATCAAACGCTTGCGTTGTGGCTTTATGGCGTGCTGCCGACGAGGTCGAGGCGGCGCTCGATCCGCTCCAAGCGATCTTCAATGCGATAGAGCCGCGATTTGATGGTGCCGGTCACTTGTTCGAGCGACGTCACGCGTACCTTCAGATCACGGATGTCCGACGCCACGCGATCCACCTTCTCGTCCAAGCGGCGGAGGTAAACCAGAACCAGATTTTCCGGTGCGTCGTGCATGATCTCTTCTTTGAGCGGGCAAGAGTACCTTTGTAACCAAATCTTTCCACAAGGAACTCTGCTGGCCCCAATCCCGGCTAGGCGCGATCACGCGACCGAAGTGCCTGCCCGCCTCTCCCGCGACAGTCGGCGCCGTTCCAGGCGTCGCCAAAAAAGCGCAATGAGACCAGATCGTCGGCGCGCAGGGATGGGATCGGGGCTCCCGAGGGCGCCGCTCGCTATGGGGAGAGATCGGGCATGGATCTCGGTAAGATTGCACACTGGTGGGCCATGACGCCCCCGAGTGAGCTTGCGTGGCTCTTGATCGGCTTTGTGGCGCAGCTCATGTTTTCGATGCGCTTCATCCTGCAGTGGCTGGCCAGCGAACGGGCGCGACGCTCCATTGTGCCGGAGGTGTTCTGGTATTTCTCCTTTGCTGGCGGGCTGATGCTGTTCGCCTATGCGATCTACCGGTCAGACCCCGTGTTCATTGTCGGCCAGGGCAGCGGCCTGTTCATCTACGCCCGTAATATTCATCTGATCTGGCGCAGCAAGGCGGATGCGTCCGACGGCGCCGACACCGCGGGCGAACCTGTACGGCCGCGGGCCTGAGGCTCACATCATCAGGGCGACCCGCTCGGCCAGCGCCAGGGATGCCGTCAAGCCGGGGCTCTCGATGCCAAACAGCATGACGAGGCCGTCCAGGCCGTGGTCCTTGGGGCCTCGGATGGCGAAATCGGGCACCGCTTCGCCTTCGCGATAAAGCTTTGGCCGGATGCCCGTGTAGTCGGCATGCAACCGGCTCGGATCGAGCCCCGGATAATAGCTACGGATGAAGCCCAGGAATTTCTCCAGCTTGCTTGGATCGAAGCTGTAGTCGATCTCGGGCATCCACTCGATATCAGGGCCAAATTTACACCGCCCGCCGATGTCGATCGTGACATGCAATCCAAGCCAGGCCCCGTCCGGCATCGGGTAGATGTGACGCTGAAACGGCGACCGGCCGGAGTAGGCGTAGTATTGGCCCTTGGCGTAGTAGGTGCGCGGCGGCACGTAGCCGTCTGGAAACGTCAGCGTGTCGGCGAGCTTGGTCGCATGCAGTCCGGCCGAAATCACGACGCGTCGCGCGGTGATCGAGCCTCCGGCTTCCCCGGCCGTCTGAACCTCGAACAGGCCCGACGGCTGCCGCGTGAGCCGCAGGACGGCCGTGTTGAGCACCACCTGCCCGCCGCTGGATTCCAGGTGACCTTCCAGCGCCAGCATGAATCCGTGACTGTCGATGACACCCGTCGAGGGGGATAGCAGCGCCGCGGCACAGGCCAGCTCCGGCTCGAGGCGGCGGGCTTCCGACGCCGTCAGGGGCACCAGGTCTGTGACGCCGTTCCGGGCCGCCGTTTCCTGGATCGCCTTCAGCTTGGGAAGTTGCGCTTCGTTGGTCGCCACGAGCAACTTGGTGATCGGCTTGTGCGCGACGCCGTTCTCGCGGCAAAAATCGTAGAGCATCACCTTACCCCT
>JBKJYG010000397.1:0-2729 GCA_046715905.1 Hyphomicrobiaceae bacterium
GAGCCGAAGACTGACGTGCCAGTCTCCGACGTAGCCCTGGCGGCTCCACCGAACCTCTCGAGGTCCTCCTCCTCAAGGGGTTCGGTGTTTGTCGGCCCATCCAAGCGAGATGAACGCGTCAGGTCACGTCCTGGCGTCCACCTTCAAGGTAGGCCGCACGAATTTCAGGGCGCGCCAGTAACGCGGCTCCCGTGCCGGACATGGCTATGCTGCCATTGACCATCACATAGCCGCGATGCGCCAATCGCAAGGCGTGGTAGGCGTTCTGCTCGACGAGAAACACCGTCATGTGATCCCGCGCATTGAGATCCCGGATGGCGGCGAAGATCTGCTTGACGATCAAGGGCGCAAGGCCCAGCGAAGGCTCATCGAGCAGCAGCAACTTGGGCCGGCTCATCAGCGCGCGGGCAATCGCCAGCATCTGCTGTTCACCGCCCGATAGCGTGCCCCCCCGCTGATCCATGCGCGCCTTGAGCCGGGGGAACAGTGTCACGACCTTTTCCAGATCTTCGTCAAAATATCGCAATCGATCGATCTCCGCTCCAAGCTGCAGGTTCTCGAACACCGTCATGCGCGAGAAGATACGGCGGCCTTCGGGAGATTGGGCGATGCGCCGGCGGGCGATCTCGTGAGTGGCCAAGTTCGTAATATCCTCGCCGGCATAGATGATACGGCCTTCGCGGGCGCGCGGCGCACCGAAGATCGTCATCATGAGGGTCGATTTGCCAGCTCCATTGGCCCCGATCAGCGCTACGATCTCGCCCTGATTGACCTCAAGGTCCACGCCGCGGAGGGCCATGATATTGCCGTAGAACGTCTTCACCCCGCGGATCGTCAAGAGGGGCTCGCTCATCGCTTGCCCTCCACCTCGGCCTCGACGGCCGAAACCTCATCGTCCTCGACGCCGAGGTAAGCGGCGATCACCTTTGGATCGTTACGCACGGCATCGGGCGTTCCATCGGCGATTTTGACGCCATACTCGAGCACCACGACCCGATCCGAGATGCCCATCACCACCGACATGTCATGCTCGATGAGCAGGATCGAGGTCGCGCTTTCGTCCCTGATGGCGCGCAGCAGGGCGTTGAGCTCACTCGACTCTCTTGGGTTTAGTCCTGCCGCCGGCTCGTCCAGGCATAGCAGCAATGGGCGGGTACACATCGCGCGCGCAATCTCAAGCCGGCGTTGGGCTCCATACGGCAACTCGCCCGCCGCATCATCGGCCCGGTCGATAAGCCCGATGCGCTCGAGCCATTGGCGTGCCAGCTCCACAGCTTCCGCCTCGGCTTGCCGATAGCCCTGCAAGCCGAGCAATCCCTTGACCGTCCATCCGGACGCCCGCATCAGCGCATTGTGCTGGGCGACCACCAAATTCTCCAGCACGGTCATGCCGGAGAACAAGCGAATGTTCTGGAACGTGCGCGCCACGTGTGCCTTGCTGGCGATCTCGTAATCGGGCATGCGCTCGAGAAGATGGAGACCGGCGCCAGACGTCGAATAAGCTGTCCGATCGGTTCTCGACCCGCGCGGCAGCAGACGGTAGCGCTGGCCGGTGGCCGTCAGCTTCGCGATGTCATCGCCTGTTGCGGTGCCGGCAGCGTCGAGGACAATGCGTCCGCTGCTCGGCTTGTAAAAGCCCGTGATGCAATTGAAGACCGTGGTTTTGCCGGCGCCATTCGGTCCGATCAGCGCCGTGATCTCGCCACGCCGCGCCTCGAACGACAGATCACCAATCGCGACGAGGCCACCAAAGCGCATCGTCATATGCTCGACCAGAAGCAACTGGTGCGGCGCTGGCTCGCTCACCCGTGTCCCTCTCGAACATTGGGGCTCGCAATTGCCCGGCGCTCGTTGAGAAAAAGCGATGGCTCGCGCGTGACGATCAGCCCGCGTGGGCGCCAGATCATCATGAGCACCATCGCCAAGCCAAAGATGAGCATCCGATATTGCGCCGGGTCGAACTCGGGCCCGAAAATGCGTTTCAACCAATCCAGTTCGCGCAACAGTTCCGTGCCGCCGATCATGACGACGGCGGCGATGGCAACGCCCATGAGCGATCCCATGCCGCCGAGCACGACAATGGCGAGGATCGTCGCCGACTCGATGAATTCAAAAGACTTTGGATCCACGAATCCCTGGCGGGCGGCAAAGAAGGCTCCGGCAAAGCCGCCAAAGCCTGCACCGATCGAGAACGCCGTCAATTTGGTGTTGGTGGTATTGATGCCCAGCGACCGGCAGGCGATCTCGTCTTCTCGCAAGGCTTCCCAGGCCCGCCCGACGGGCAGCCGTCGCAAACGGTTCGACACGAAGGCCGTCAACAACGCCAGTGCCAGAATGACGTAATAAAGGAAGATCGACCGGTAAATGGTAGGGCTTCCCGAAAGACCGAACACCTCGCCGAAGGTGGGAGCGCCCGTGGCACTCGCGAACGGCAGTCCGAAAAAGGTAATGCGCGGGGTTTCGATCCCCGCATAACCATTCGAGAAGTCGATCCAGTTGATCAGGATCAGGCGAATGATCTCCCCGAACGCCAGGGTCACGATAGCCAGGTAGTCACCTCGCAATCGCAAAACCGGAAAGCCGAGGATGATGCCCCAAAGCGCCGCCAGCACGCCGGCAATGGGAAGGCAAATCCAGAACGCCCACACCCCCAGAGCCGGGGCAGTCGCGGGAATGACCTTGGTGGCGATGATCGCGTACGCGTAGGCGCCGACGGCGTAGAACGCGAC
>JBKJYG010000398.1:0-6141 GCA_046715905.1 Hyphomicrobiaceae bacterium
CATTTGGGGCCGCCCGAAGAGCCCCGTGAACAAACGCGAATACGGCCCCGGCCAGCATGGCCAGCGGCGGAAGCAAAAGCTTTCCGACTTCGGCACGCAGCTGAAGGCCAAGCAGAAGCTGAAGGGCTATTACGCCAACATCAATGAGCGCCAGTTCAACAAGCTCTATCGCGAGGCCGTCAGTCTGAAGGGATCGACCTCGGAGCATCTCATCGGTCTCCTGGAACGCCGGCTTGACGCGGTCGTCTACCGCTCCAAGTTCGTTCCGACCGTCTTTGCAGCGCGCCAGTTCGTGAGCCACGGCCACGTGTCGGTCAACGGACGGCGCGTCAACGTTCCGAGCTACCGATGCCGGGTCGGCGATGCCATTGAGGTCAAGGACGCCTCACGGCAACTCGTGCTGGTGATCGAGGCCGTGAAAAGCCCGGAGCGCGACGTGCCCGACTATCTCGAAGTCGATCATAACAAGATGACCTCGAAGTTCGTGCGCATTCCAGCGCTGGCCGACGTTCCCTATCAGGTGAACATGGAGCCGAACCTGGTGGTCGAGTTCTACTCGCGCTGACCAGCGCGCCCGCCTTCAGCCTGTTGCGACGAGGGCCGCCGCGAGCGGCCCTTCCGCTTTTTGAGGGCCGTCAGTTTTGAGCCGCGCCGGGCACGCTGCCCGGCTCCCCCGACCGCGTGGTTGCTCTTGGGTGGAACTTTGCTATCGTTTCGGTCCGCAGTCCTTCGCCCGCGTGCCGGAGCCGATAAAGAGCGCCATGTCCGAAACCCACGCTGGTCCCACGTCGCGCATCTACTTCTCCCAACGGCTGCGGTTGCATTACGTGGACTGGGGCAATCCCGATGCTCCGCCGCTGATCCTGCTGCATGGCGGGCGCGACCACTGCCGCAACTGGGATTGGGTCGCGCGCCGGCTCCGGCACGACTGGCACATCATCGCTCCAGACCTGCGCGGGCACGGCGACAGCGAGTGGTCGAAAAGCGCCAATTACGGCACGGCGGCCTACCTTTACGACCTGGCGCAGCTTATTCATCAGCTCAAGCTGGCGCCGGTGACGATCGTGTCGCACTCCCTCGGCGGCACCATTGCTACCCGCTACGCGGGCGTGTTCCCCGATCATGTCCGGCGATTGGTGGCGATCGAGGGCCTCGGGCGTTCGCCCAAGGTCCTTGCCACACAGGCGGCCAAGCCCATTGCCGAGCGCGTGCAGTCGTGGGTTGACGAGCAGCGCGCCGTGTCCGGCCGGCATCCCCGCCGCTACGCCTCGATCGAGGAGGCCACGCTGCGCATGCAGGAAGCCAACAAGCACCTGTCGCCGGAGCAAGCCCGCCACTTGACGCTGCTCGGCGTGTATCAAAACGAGGACGGGAGCTTCAGTTGGAAATTCGACAACTACGTCCGCATATGGCCGCCCTACGACATGCCGCAGAGCGATGTTGAACTCCTCTGGCAGCGAATCACCGCGCCCTCCCTCCTGATCTATGGCCGCGAGAGTTGGGCCTCCGATCCACGCCGGGATGGTCGCGCGTCCCACTTCAGCTCGGCCCAGATTGTGACCGTGGCCGGCGCCGGGCATTGGGTTCATCACGACCGCATGGAAACCTTCCTGGCCTTGACGCGGCCCTTCATTGCCGGCGAACCGATCCCCCAGGGCCTCGACGGCGTCGATTGAGGAGAGACACATGCCACGCGTAGCAGCGATCACAGGCGGCGCCAGCGGCATCGGCGAGGCGACCGCACGGCGGCTTGCGACGGATGGCTACGATATCGCCATCCTCGATGTGAACCGCGCATCCGGCGAGGAGCTCGCCAAGGCGATCACCGGAACCGGACGCAACGCGCGCTTCTATGCGGTCGACGTTTCGGACGCCCGGGCCGTAGAGCAGGCGGCGGCGGACGTGGCCAAGGATCTGGGCACCGCCACGGTGCTGGTGACGGCGGCCGGGCTGATCCCCAATACAGAATCGGTGCTCGACATGGACATGGTGGCGCACGAGCGCATGTGGGCCGTGAACTACAACGGCACGCTGCATGCCTGCCAGTCGTTCGCACGCCTGATGATTCCCGGCGAAGCAGGCGCCATTGTCACGCTCGGATCGGTCAACAGCCGGTTACCATTGCCGCTGCCAGCCTATAATCCGGGCAAGGCTGCGGTCGAGCGCCTGACCCAGTTGCTGGCCGTCGAGCTCGGACGCCACGGCATTCGTGTCAACAGCGTCGGCCCGACGTATGTCATGACGCCGCCGCTGCGCGCCAAGGTGCAATCGGGCGCTCGCGATATGGCCAAAATCATGGGCGTGCATGCCCTCAAATACCTGCCCGAGCCAAAGGACATCGCCGACGCAATTGCCTTTCTATCCTCCGACCAGGCGCGCGCCATCACAGGGATCCTGCTCCCGGTCGATTGCGGATGGCTGGCCAGCGTCAGCTATCGCACCTACGCGGGCGGCGTTCCCTGGACCGAATAACCCACAGCCTCCGCCCGCTTGCGTCGCCGCTGATCGTCCCTTTCAACCCTTCAGGTCCCGCCCATGCCCTCTGCGACTTCGGTCAACCTGCCCGGATTGGCCCATCACTATGCGCCGATCGACGACGTGATGATCCACTATGTCACGGCGGGCCAGGGACCGCCGGTCGTGCTGCTGCATGGATGGCCGCAAACCTGGTATGAGTGGCGTCACATCATTCCAGCCCTTGCCCGCAGATACACCGTGATTGCGCCGGATCTGCGCGGGCTCGGTGACAGCTCACGTCCCCTGACGGGATACGATAAGAAGACCGTTGCGCACGACATCTGGCGCTTGATGACGGAGCATCTTGGCTACGACAGCTTCCATCTGGCCGGGCACGACTGGGGCGGGCCCACGGCCTTCGCGCTGGCCGCTGCGCATCCCGAAGCCGTTCAGCGCCTCGTCATCATCGACGTGGTCATTCCCGGTGACGGCGGCGACTTCAGTCAAGGCGGACGGCGCTGGCACCATCAGTTCCACATGACGCCAGACCTGCCGGAAGCACTCGTCGGTGGCCGCGAGGCCATTTATCTTCAATGGTTCTATCAGACGTTCGCCTATCGGCCGGACGCGATCACGGCCAGCGATCTGCAGGAATACGTGCGCACCTACAGCCAGCCCGGAGCCCTCAGATCGGGGTTCAATTATTATCGCGCGCTGCCGCAAGATGCGCGCGACAACGCCGAGTTGCTGGCTGGCGGATTTCGGCTGCCCATGCCCGTGCTGGCGATCGGCGGCGGCGTGGGCTACCCGTACGGGCGCGGCCGGGGCAGCGAGACTGAGCAGAGCCTGCGCCGGGTCGCCAACTTTGTCGAAGGCGCGGTCATTCCTGAAGCGGGCCACTTCGTTCCGGAAGAACAACCCGAGGCGCTCGCTCAGCTGCTGCTCGACTTTTTTGGCCGCCATCGCCTCGACCCTGACGATTGATCCGCACAGATTGGAACTGGCGGGTCAGCGTCGCGTTTTGCTCCATCAGACGTTCAGGGACGGTTTTTTCGACCGGGTCCCAGCTTAAGATTTGTAGAGAAGGATCGTCCCAATGGCGGACACGCGCGGGAAATCGCAGACTGGTGACTATGGCCAGAGCAGCTCGACGGATTACAAGCAGGCAGCGGCCAGCGCCGCCAACATGGCTTCGGACACAATGCAGTCCGCGATGGAAAAGGGCGGCGAGATGCTGGAGGAGGGGCGCGAAATGTCGCTCCGCGCCGCGTCCACGGTTGCCGATACTGTGCGCCAGAACCCCCTCGCCACGATGGCCGCCGTCGCCGTTTTCGGCCTCGCGGTGGGTGCATTGTGGCGCATGAAGCAGCAGGACACCTATTACGATCGCATGATGCGGCAGGTGCCTCGCGATTGGCGCAACTCCGATGTGAGCAGCTGGATCCCCAGCGTTCGCTGGCGCTGATACCCTCACATTGATGATGAAGCGCCTGCGAGCCTTGCGGTTTCGCCGGCGCTTTTTTGTGTTTTGTGCAGTGTCCTTACGGCCTTCTGTGTTCTGGGCTATAGACGACGCCTGTCGGCAACGATCGGGCACTGCGCTGAAATGACCAACACACACTCTCAAACCGACGTGCTGGTGCTTGGTGCCGGCATGGTGGGCATCAGCGCGGCCTTGCACCTCGTGAAACGCGGACGTCGGGTGGTGCTGGTCGACCGCCGGGGCCCGGCCGAGGAAACCTCGTTTGGAAATGCCGGCCTGATCCAGCGCGAGGGCATCGTGCCCTACATGTTCCCGCGCGAATGGGGCGTTCTGTTTCGGTATGCCCTCAACCAATCGACCGACGCGGCCTACCATCTGTCGTCGCTCCCCCGCATCGCGCCCTGGCTGTTCCAGTACTGGCGCGCCTCCTCGCCGGCGGGAAAGGCGCGCAGCGCCCGCGGGCTATTGCCGCTGGTGGAACGGTCGATCAACGAGCACGAAGCTCTGATGACCGAAGCCGGCGTTGGGGACATGATGCGCCGCACGGGTTATATCCGCGCTTATCGAACGCAGGTCGGGCTCGACAAGGCCCTCACCCTCGACGAGGCGGAGCGGCGGGCCTATGGCATCAACTCGACGGTGCTTGATCCCCAGACCCTGTCGAACCTCGAACCTCATCTGAAATACCCCTTCGCCGGCGCCGTTCACATGACCGATCCGGCTTCGGTCGCCGACCCGGGCGCCGTGGGCCGTGCCTATGCGGATCTGTTTGCCCGGCTTGGCGGCCGCTTCGTCGAGGGTGAGGCCCGGTCGCTCGAAGCCGTACGCGGCGGCTGGCGCGTTGGCACGCGCGACGGCCTGGTTTCGGCACCGATGGCGGTGGTGGCACTCGGGCCCTGGTCCAACGATGTGATGCGAGGCCAGGGCGTGAAAATTCCACTTGGCTGGAAGCGTGGCTATCACATGCACTATGGCGTGCAGGGCAATGCCGTTCTCAACCGGCCCGTGATCGATACCGACTACGGCTTTCTGCTGACGTCGATGACGCGCGGCATAAGGCTGACGACGGGTGTGGAATTCGCCTCCCACGATGCGCCAGCGACCCCCGTGCAGCTTGGACGAGTGGAGCCGCACGCGCGCGAGATCTTCCCGCTCGGCGACCGCGTGGATCCGCAGCCATGGCTTGGCCGGCGGCCCTGCCTGCCCGACATGCTACCCATCATCGGGCCGGTGCCGGGCAAGCCGGGCCTGTGGCTCGATTTCGGCCATCATCATCTGGGATTTACACTTGGGCCGGTGTCGGGCCGGCTCCTGGCGGAGATGATGACGGCCGAACAGCCGTTTACCGATCCCGCGCCTTACCGAGCCGATCGGTTCTGATCGGGCGTGGCTCCGCGCCGCATCACCCTCATCACGCGTCATGTGCGCTCGATGCCACCCTTCAGGATGGGGCTGCCGCGAGGGGGATCGCAGCGCGATTGCGGGCCGTTCCAGACCCCGCCGGTGTCCTGGCAAGCGGTGATTTGGGTTTGACGGATGTGTTGCCAGGCTAGAAGCCCAAGGAGGCCGCAGGACAAAGCCGCGACCAACATCCAACGCTTCAAGGGGCACCTCTCAGGCCCGGCGACGCTGGCCGCGAGCCGAACAGATCGCGCCATGCCGGCAGGGCGTTGGGGAATGGCAGTAGTGTGGCCTCATAAACGCCCCGCGCGATAGCCCGGGCCACGCAATCCGCAGCGGCGAGACCAATCTCGGTCAGGTCGGCGACACCGCCGGGCATCGGCCGTTGCAGGGTCGATACGGCTATGATCGTATCGCCATCCATGGGCGCGTGGGCCGGCCTGATGGCACGCCCCAGCCCGTCGTCGCCCATGATGGCCAGCCGCTTGGCTTCAGCCTTGGTCAGCACGGCATCCGTCGCCACGAGCACCAGCGTCGTGGCTGGCGGGCCTCCGCCCTTGATGCGGAGGGACAGGGCGTCGGGCGGGATCCGGGGCGGCAAGCCGCAGCCGCCAAATTCGGAGCCCTGTTCCACCGCTCCCGCCCAAAAATGCGGACCAGCCCCGATGGTTGCAGTGCCCAGCGCATTGGCGATGGCGATGGCGGCCACGCGAAAGCCGTTGCGCGTGCGTGTGCTGGCAGATCCAAGTCCGCCCTTGAGATTGGCTGTCGTGGCTCCAAAGCCGCCGCCCACCGTGCCG
>JBKJYG010000399.1:0-2621 GCA_046715905.1 Hyphomicrobiaceae bacterium
GTGCTGGTCCCTGGATGGTTGTCGAGGCTGATGAATCGGATGGCACGTTCATCAAGATCCCGACGCAGATCGGTGTTGTCACCAACATCGATCCCGAGCACCTCGACTATTTCAAGTCGGTCGAGAACATGCACCGCGAGTACGAAACGTTCTTCCGCAACATTCCCTTCTACGGGCTCGCGGTCACCTGTATCGATCATCCGATTGCGCAGCAGATGATCGAGCGGCTGGATCTGCGGCGGGATGGCCGGCGTCTGCTGACCTACGGCACCGCCGCCGATGCCGATCTGCGGCTTGAGAATGTGCGGGTTGCGGGCAGAACGACGCTATTCGATGTCGAGCTGAGCGCCCGCGTCGCGGGAGGCGCGCGGCGACTGACGGATTGGCTCGTGCCGATGCCGGGTCAGCACAATGCGCTGAATGCGCTGGCGGCCATTGCCGTGGTCGCCGAAGCCGGCGTCCAGGATGAGGCGATCCGGGAGTCGCTGTCGCGATTTGCGGGCGTCAAACGGCGGTTCCAGATGACGGGCACGTGGAATGGCATCAGCATCTTCGACGATTACGGTCATCACCCGATCGAAATCGAGGCGGTGCTCAAGGCGGCTCGAGCGGGCGCGGAGCGAGGGGTGATCGCTGTGGTCGAGCCGCATCGCTACTCCCGCGTCAAGGATCTGTTTGCTGAGTTCAGCCGCTGTTTCGTCGATGCCGACGTAGTGATCCTGACCCCGCTCTACTCTGCCGGCGAAGCTCCGATACCGGGTGTGTCGCACGCGGCGTTGGCGGAGGCCATCCGGAACACCGGACACGGCAACATCATCAGTGTCGCCAATGAACGCGAGCTGGCGCCGGTAATCCGCCGTCTGGCGCGGCCAGGCGACATCGTGTTGTGTTTTGGCGCTGGCAATTCCACCGAATGGGCGCACGCGCTGCCGGAGTGGCTGGCCGATGACGCCAGACAGCAGTCCGGGGATGCGGCGTGAGCACATCGGGTCTTTGCGAGGCTTTGAGGCAAGGATTGCCCAACCTGCGCGGGCGGATCGTGGCAGATACGAGCCTCGCTGACCTCACTTGGTTCCGCGTCGGCGGTTTGGCCGAGGTCTTGTTCACGCCGGCGGACGAGGCTGATCTCGCCTACGCACTCGGCGCAATCGATCCGGGCATTCCTGTCCTCGTCGTGGGTCTGGGATCGAACCTCCTGATCCGCGATGGCGGCATCCCGGGCGTGGTCATTCGGCTCGGACGGGGATTTGCGAAGATCGAGGCACTGCCCGAGGCACGGCTCAGGACCGGGACGGCGGTTCCCGATGTCAAGCTCGCGCGGGCGGCGGCCGATGCGGGGCTCGCCGGCCTCGCGTTCTACCGCGGCATACCAGGCTCGATTGGCGGCGCGTTGCGTATGAACGCGGGTGCGCATGGTCGCGAGACGCAGGATGTGCTGATCGCCGCCCGCGCGGTGGATCGGAGCGGAAAAATTCACGTTTTGTCGCTGACTGACATGCGTTTCGCGTACCGTCATTGCGGCGTACCGGCAGATTGGATTTTCACCGAAGCGGTGTTCCAGGGCACGCCCGGCAAATCCGCTGAGATCTTGAAGCAGATGGACGAGGTCGCGGACTATCGTGAGAAGAACCAGCCGATTAAGGAGCGCACCGGCGGGTCCACGTTCAAAAATCCTCCAGGACACAGCGCATGGCGGCTCATTGATGCCGCAGGTTGTCGCGGCTTGAGGGTGGGCGGCGCCAAGGTGTCCGACATGCACTGTAATTTTCTGATCAATGACGCTGATGCCTCGGGCGATGACGTCGAGCGGCTGGGGGAGACGGTCCGCAAGCGCGTGCATGCTCATTCGGGCGTCACGCTCGAGTGGGAAATCATTCGCCTTGGGAAACCGCGCAAAGGCCGCCCCACCGGTCCGGCGCTCGTTGACGAGGAGAAATCATGAGCACTGGCGCCACGCGCAG
Organism: Hyphomicrobiaceae bacterium; assembly: GCA_046715905.1. Taxonomy (GTDB): domain Bacteria; phylum Pseudomonadota; class Alphaproteobacteria; order Rhizobiales; family Hyphomicrobiaceae. The sequence continues at coordinate 1,962 of JBKJYG010000399.1, forward strand.
GTTCGAGCACGTGGCCGTCCTGATGGGGGGATGGTCGGCCGAACGGGAGGTCTCTCTGTCATCTGGCAAGGGATGTGCCGAGGCCCTGGAGGCCGAAGGGTACCGCGTCTCCCGGGTCGACGCGGATCGCAATCTGGCCGCCACGCTGACAGCGCTGAAGCCCGACGCCTGCTTCAATGCCCTGCACGGGCGATGGGGTGAGGACGGCGCAGTGCAGGGCCTGCTCGAAATCCTCGATATCCCGTACACGCACTCGGGCGTGCTTGCGTCGTCGCTGGCCATGGATAAGGAGCAAACCAAACGCGTGGTGGCAGCCCTCGGCGTGCCGGTTGCGGCTGGACGCCTCGTCACGCCCGACGAGGCGATGGCGGCCCACGCGATGCCACCCCCTTACGTGGCCAAACCGGTGGCGGAAGGGTCGAGCGTGGGCGTTGTGATCGTGCGTGACGGTGCTAATCGGCCGCCTGAGGCCATCCGCCAGATTTCAACTACGCGCGACAATCAAATTATGATTGAACGTTTTATTCGTGGCCGCGAGCTGACCTGCGGGGTTATCGGTGGGCGGGTGACGCGGATCATCGACATCGTTGCAGCTCAGCATCTCACATTCTACGACTACGAGGCGAAGTACGCGCCGGGCGGATCGCAACACATTCTGCC
>JBKJYG010000400.1:0-6749 GCA_046715905.1 Hyphomicrobiaceae bacterium
ATGGGGCCGATCATCAGCTCCATCACCGGATTGGCTGGAATACCCAGCGTCTGCAGCGGAATAAAGGAGGTTTGTGGGCCCGCGTTATTGGGCGACTCTGGCGCGGCCTCCCCCTCGATAGCGCCACGCCCGAAGCGGCTCGGGTCCTTCGCGATCTTCTTCTCCAGCGTGTAGGCGGCAAACGCCGACAGCACGGCGCCACCGCCCGGCAACACGCCTAACAATGATCCCAGTGCCGTGCCGCGAAGGATGGCCGGGAAGGCCCGCTTCATATCTTCCCAAGTGGGCAGAAGGCCACGGATCGGCTGGGACAGGACGCTGCGCTCCTGCGGCTTGGCCAGATTGCTGATGATCTCGGCCAGCCCGAATACGCCAAGCGCGATCGGCACGAACCCGATGCCATCGGAGAGCTCCGGAATGCCAAACGTAAAACGCTGCTTGCCGGTGTTCACGTCAGTGCCGATCAGGCCGAGCAGGAGGCCGGCGAAAATCATTGCCACCGCTTTGATGATGCTGCCCTGAGCCAGCACCACGGCCGCGATCAGACCGAACACCATCAACGAGAAGTATTCCGCCGCACCGAAACTCTGCGCCACGGCGGTGAGCGGCGCCGAGAACACGGCGACGAGCACGGTCGCAAAGCAACCCGCAATGAACGAGCCGATGCCGGCAATGGCCAAAGCCGCTCCCGCCCGTCCCTGCCGCGCCATCTGGTAGCCATCGAGACAGGTGACGACGGACGAACTCTCCCCCGGCATGTTGACCAGGATGGCCGTGGTGGAGCCGCCGTATTGTGCGCCGTAATAGATGCCCGCCAGCATGATCAGCGCCGGCACGGGCGCCAGCGAGAAGGTGAAGGGCAGTAGCATGGCGATGGTCGCCACCGGCCCGATGCCGGGCAACACGCCGATCAGCGTCCCCAGCACGACGCCGGCCAAGCAGAACAGCAGGTTCTGCACGGTGAGCGCAATGCCGAAGCCAAGGGCGAGGTTGCTCAAGAGATCCATGACGTCAGCCTTACATCCCGGGAAGGATTTTGATCGTGAGGCCGAGCCCCTTCACGAAAATCAGGGCTGAGGCTGCCGCCAATCCAGCACTGAGTGCCGCCGTCTCGAGCCAGCGCGTCTCCATGCTGCCGAGGCCTGCGACCAAGGTCATTCCGATCGTGGCGGCGATGAGCCCTAGCGTCTCGACCAGCGCTGCGAAGACCAACACCGCCGCCAAGATCATCAGCAGCGGCCGCATTTCCCACGCACCCATGCTCTCGCCACGCCGGAGCAGGCCCGTGAACATGATCAAGGCCCCAAGGCCGAACAGGGCCCAGCACAGCAGCGTCGGCAGGAAACCCGCACCCATTCGAGCCGCCGTACCGAAGTTATAGCCGGAACTGAGGTAAAGCCCGGTGGCTCCAAGCCCGGCGAAAAAGGCGCCGGCCCAGATGTCCTTGTCGATGCGCACGCAGATATCCTGTCCTATCGGGGCGAAGCCGCGCCGCGCGCGGTGCCCCAAGGGAGCGCCGCCCCCGCCGGCCGCCCGCAAGCTCGCCCGAACCATACGGGATCGACCCGGCTGGCGCCAGATTGTTGGGGCGAAGTTGACGTTAGAGCCGCGGCCCAGCCGTCCCGTTCCCGGGCGTCGATGCAAGAAGGCCTGCTCAAGCGGCCCTAGGGCAACACTGGCCGCGCAGAGGGGTGTTCGGCATCAGCGCTGCAAATCTCGCCGGGCGAACTGATCCACTCCCAGCACCGCAAGGCCGGCCGCCAGGCCCCAGAAGGCCGAGCCGATGCCCAGCAACACGATGCCCGACGCCGTGATCGCAAACGCCGCCGTGGCTGCGATCCGCTCCCGTTCGACGGCCATGGCCGACGCGAGCGCATTGGCAAGTGCGCCCAACAGGCCCAGACCCGCGATGGTTTGCACGAGGGCCGGCGGGAAAGCGGCGAACAGGGCCACCAGGGAGGACCCCAGAGCCGCCAGCCCGAGATAGACCACGAGGTAGGCCATTCCGGTCTGCCAGCGCCGAGCCGGATCGGGATGCGCCTCCGGACCGGTACAGATCGCAGCCGTGATGGCGGCCAGATTGATGGTGTGGGCACCCAGCGGCGCAATCAGCATGGAGGCCAGCCCCGTGGTGCGCAAGGCCGATAAGAATGGCGGCTCGTAGCCCGCGGCTTTGATGACGGCGGCGCCGGGCAGATTCTGCGACGCCATCGTCACCAGGTAGAGGGGGATGCCCAGGCCGACGAGGGCTGCCCATTCGAACGAGGGCGTCACCAGCACCAGCGTGGTCCACTCGAGGACGGGCCAGGCCTCGATGCGATCTTGCAACGTGGCCAGCACGGTTCCGGCAGCGATGACGATGATCATGGCCGACGCGGCATTCCAACGCCGTAGCATGAGGAACATCGCCAGCAGCGGCAGCACCAGCGTCGGCGCCGCCGGGATTGCTTCGGCCATCTGCAGGACAAACCGCACCAGCACGCCCGCCAGCATGCCGGCGGCCACGGAGATCGGGAGGCGTCGAATCAGGCGCTCGAGCGGCCGGATGAGCCCGGTTGCGACGATGAGCGCGCCCGCGAGCAGAAAGGCCCCGACAGCCGCATCAAGACGCACGCTTCCCGCTGTCGCCGCGATCACGGCGGCGCCGGGCGTCGACCAGGCGGTGATGACGGGCACACGGTGGCGCCACGAGAGATAGCCGCTCGTCAATGCCATCGAGAGGCAGAGCGCCGTGACCCAGGAACTCGTCTGCGGCCCCGTAGCCCCCACGGCCGTGGCCGCGGCCAGCACGACCGCCAGCGCCCCGGAGATGCCGACGAGCGCGGCAACGAGAGCCGAGGTGACAACCGATAAGCGCACGCGAGCCCCTCAGCTTGCGCCCACACGTCGGCGCGAAAGCAACGGCAGTTTGTCACTGGCAACGCAAAACCGCTACTGTGCTTGCGCGACGAGGCGGAGCGCCAACACGGCGCAAGTTGCGTCCCTCGGATCCTGGTGCCGCGCGCGACCGATTGGGAAAACTTATGACGATTGGGCCCGGCGCTCCAGACCGACCCGGTGCTTCGCGCCCGTCGATGGCTCTGACGCACTGGATGGCCGACCCGGCGGTGCATGCGGTGGTTGCCCACGGCATCACACAGATCACGGCCTGGGGTACGACCTACTACGCGCTTGGCGTGCTGGCGGCGCCGATCGTCGAGGATACGGGTTGGAGCCGGAGCATCGTGTTCATGGGTTTCAGCGTCGCGCTCGCGGTGATGAGCCTGGTCTCGACGACGGTCGGGCGCCTGATCGACCGCCGGGGCGGGCAGCTCGTCATGTCGATCGGCTCTCTCGCCTGTGCCGCAGGCCTCCTCGGCATGGCCTACGCGCAGTCGGAGTGGACCTATCTCTGCGCCTGGGCCTTCCTCGGGATCGCCATGCGCATGACGCTCTACGATGCGGCGTTCGCAGCGCTGGTGCAGATCACGCCGAGCCGGGGCCGCCGGGCCATCTCCTACCTGACGCTGTTCGGGGGCTTTGCATCCTCCGTGTTCTGGCCCATCGGGCACTATCTGGCGGCCGACCTGGGGTGGCGGACCACCCTGCTCATCTTTGCCGCCCTCAACATCCTGCTCTGTCTGCCGTTGCATTGGTTCGGGCTGGCGCGCGTCGAGACCACGCCTGAATCGCTCGTTGACACGCCGGCTTCGGTTCAAGATCCGACCGACCAGCCGCTGGAAGGACGTTCGCGCCGGATCGGTTTGATCCTGTTTGCCGGCGTCATGTCGCTCAACGGGTTCGCGATGAGCGCGCTTTCCGTCCACCTGGTCCCCGTGCTGCAGGCAACCGGCATCGGCGTGGCGGCCGCCGTCTGGCTGGCCTCGCTGAAGGGCGTCGCGCAAGTCGGCGGACGCATCCTGGAGATGACCCTCTGGCGATCGATGCATCCGCTCACCGTGGCGCGCATTGCGCTGCTGCTGGTACCGCTGTCGTTCGTGGTGCTGTACATGGCAGGCGCGAGCTTCGTCGCGGCGCTGACGTTCACGCTGCTGCTGGGCGCGGGGCAAGGCATCGTCACCATCGTGCGGGGCGCGGTCCCACTCGTCCTCTTCGGCAACCGAGGCTATGGTGAAGTGCTGGGCCTGATTGCGACGCCAGTGCTGATCGTCACCGCGCTCTCGCCGCTCGTGTTCGCGGTGATCGTGGACACCTTCGGACCCCGCGCGGGCGAGATCGTCCTGTTGAGCTGTGCCGCAACGGCCGCGGTGGCCATGGAGCTCACGACCCGCTGGTATCGCGTGGTTCAGCGCCAGCGAAAGGCTCAGACCTGAACCTGGGTCCCGACCTCGACGACGCGGTCCGTGGGGATCTTGAAGTATTCCGTCGCGTCTTCGGACTTGCGTGTCAGCCAGATGAACAGCCGCTCCTGCCACTTCGGCAGCTCCGTCTTGGCCGTCGGTCGCAACGATCGGCGCGAGAGGAAAAACGAGGTGGCGGGGAAGTCGACGTTGAGATCCTTTCGCCGGCAATGCTCGAAAATCTTCGGCACGCTTGGCGTTTCCATGAAACCGTAGTGGGCACGAACGCGGATGAAGCTATCCGACACACGCTCGATCTCGACGCGCTCGTGGCGTGGCACGCGTGGTCTGTCTTCGGAGCGAATGGTCAGAATGATGTTGCGCTCGTGCAGCACCCGGTTGTGCTTGAGGTTGTGCAACAGTGCCGTGGGAGCCGATTCCGGATCGCTGGTCAAGAAAACGGCCGTCCCCGGAACCCGGTGCGGCGGCTTGGCCTCGAGATGCCGGACGAGCCAGCCCAGGTCGGCCTCATTCTTCTTCGTCGCCTTGGCCAGTACGCGCGAGCCATGCACCCATGTCAGCATCAAAAGGCACAAGATGAGGCCGATCAGGAGCGGGAACCATCCGCCTTCCAGCACTTTGAGCATGTTGGCCATCAGAAACGACTGCTCGAGCAAGAGCAGCGGCACGATGAGCAAGAGCGCACGCCAGAGCGGCCACTTGAACAATTTCCAGACGACGAAAAAGGCCATCACCGAGTCGATCACCATGGTGCCGGTAACCGAAATTCCGTAGGCCGCGGCCAAATCCGAAGAATTCCTGAAGAACACGACCACGCCCAACACGCCGGCGAGCAGCATCCAATTCACGCGCGGCAGGTAGATCTGGCCGGCCATGCTCTCCGACGTGTGGCGAATGGCGAAACGAGGCATCAAGCCGAGCTGGATGGCCTGCCGGGTCAGCGAGAACGCACCCGTAATGACGGCTTGACTGGCGATCACGGTGGCGCACGTCGCCAGGCAGACGAGGGGGATCAGGGCCCACTCGGGATAAAGGCGATAGAGGGGACTCTCGATGGCCGAAGGATTGGAAAGTACAAGAGCGCCCTGCCCGAGATAATTCAGAATGAGCGACGGCAAGACGACGATCGACCACGCGTACTGAATGGGACGCCGGCCAAAGTGCCCGAGGTCTGCGTAGAGCGCTTCCGCGCCCGTGACGGACAGGAACACGAGCCCCAATATCGTCAGCCCGAGGAGGCCGTTATTCACCAGCAGGTAAACCGCATAATAGGGATTGAACGCGAGGAAAACGCGCGGATCATCCACGATATGGATGGCGCCGCCGACCGCCAGAACCAGGAACCACAACAACGTGATCGGCCCGAAGAAGCTCGCCACCCGTTCGGTTCCGTGCGACTGCATCGCGAACAGGCCGATCAAAATCACCATGGTTAGAGGCACGACCACCTTGTCAAAGCCCGGCGCCACCAGCTTCAGCCCTTCGACGGCGGACAGCACGGAGATGGCGGGCGTCAGGATCGCGTCGCCGTAGAAAAACGAGGCGCCAATCACGCCCAGCAGCAAGAGTGCCGGGGCCGACCGCTTGGCCACGGATTGACTGAGCGCCATCAAGGCAAACGTCCCGCCCTCGCCATGATTGTCGGCTCGGAGCAGAACGATGACATACTTGAGGGTAACGATGAGAAACAACGACCATAAGATGAGCGATAGCACGCCCAATATGGCATCGAGACCGCCGAGCCCTCCCTTGACCGCATGCTGCACCGCCTCCCGGAAGGCGTAGAGCGGGCTGGTGCCGATGTCGCCGTAGACGACGCCGATCGAGCCGAGCATCAACGTCCACAGCTTCCCGTGATGCGCAGAGGACTGACTACCATCGGTGGGGCCCGCGGTAGCGACTGTGTTGGCCATCAGGGATCTCTTGCGCAGTGATGCAGTGCAGTGCGCCGTTGAGGCGTGGCTATAGGCTTAAATCGCGAGAAGAGGAAGTGCCATTCCCCCCAAGCGGTGGACCGCGTCGAGATTAAGCAGCGCGGACCATTTCGAAGAACGCGATTATCGTGGCGAGGTTGCGTTCAAAAAACCATTTCCAATAATTCGTCTGGGCTTAAAGGCTCGTTCCAAAGGCCATCTAACATGCAGGGTGCGAAAATGCTCGTGGACGACACAAGACCGTCCCGTTCGACGAGCGTATTAGAGGTTCGTAGTTAATGTCACCCGCTCTGCGAGGAATGCCCCCATCGGTGCGCGGGCCATTCAACTGACGGCGTCGAGCTGCTCGAGTTCATCGATCATGCCCTCGAGCACCTTCAAGCCTCGATCCCAGAATGCGGGATCGCGTGCGTCGAGCCCGAAGGGCGCCAGCAACTCGGTGTGATGCTTGGAACCGCCCGCCTTCAACAGATTGAAATACTTCTCCACAAATCCCGGATGCGCCTCCTGGTAG
>JBKJYG010000401.1:0-4111 GCA_046715905.1 Hyphomicrobiaceae bacterium
CTCGTGCGGAAGCCATTTCGCAGCCTACGGCGCGCGGGTCATCAAGCTCGAGCCGCCCGGAGGTGATTGGATCCGGCACCTGGGAACGCAGATCGACGGCACCTCTTCGCCGGCTATCGTCTACAATCGGGGCAAGGAGAGCCTGGCGCTCGACCTCAAGGCCGCGCCGGGCCTTGCCATCGCGCTGAGACTGGCGGCTGCGGCCGATGTCGTGATCGAAAGCGCCCGGCCGGGCGTGATGGAGCGGCTCGGCATCGGCTTTGATGATGTGCGCGCCCGCAACACTCAGGTCGTCTACGTGTCGGTCTCCGGATGGGGCCAGCAGGGGCCGATGCGCGAGGCGCCGATGGTCGATACGGTGGGCCAAGCCGTCTCCGGCTTGATGAGCGTCACGCGCGGGCGTGACGGCAGCCCGGTGAAGATCGACGCCACGCTGATCGATGCGATCACCGGGCTTTATGCGTTCCAGGCGGCGACAATGGCGCTTTGGCCTGGAGCCAGCATGACGCGCGAGGCCCGGCACCTCGACATTTCCTTGCTGCAAGCCGCAGCCCACATCCAGGCGCCCAACATCCTCGAGTTTGACTTCGTCGGCTCGCCCCCCGGCTTGCTCAATCCCCCCGCGGGCAACTATCGCACGCGCGATGGCTGGATCGCCGTCACGCTCGTCAACGAAGCGCAGTGGCACGCGATCTGCCGTGCCATCGGTCAGCCGGCACTCGGTTCCGACGCGCGGTTCGAGACTTTCCGCGTGCGCCGTCAGCATGTGCTGGAGCTGCGCGCGCTGCTTGACCAGGCGTTCGCGGAGCGCACGACGGTCGCGTGGGTCGAGGCCTTGCAGCGCGAGGGCGCGTTGGCGAGCGCAATCCGCACCTACGGTGACTGGCTGGCCGAACCGCAGGTGGAAGCGGTGGCCGCAGCGCCCCTCCACACACTGGCGTCGGGCGGCACGGTGCGCATTCCGCATCTGCCGGCCGGAGATCCTCAGAGGTCACATGTGCCAGCAGTCGGCGCGCACTCGCGATCGGTGTTAGCCGGTCTCGGACTTGGCGAAGCCGAGATCGACGCGCTGGAAGCCCAGGGCGTGATCCAGAGCCCAGGTCGGCTGCCGCGGCAGGGTTCTGAGCAAAAGGACCGATGACAGTGGAGCGGAAAAAATACCCCTCGCCCTTTGGACCGCAACGCTGGTTTGAGGATTTCGTGGTGGGCGAGCGGTTCTATATTCCCTCGCGCACGATCACCGAAGCGCACTTTGCCGCCTTCCAGACGGTGTCCGGAGACAATCATCCCATCCATTACGATCGCCCGTTTTGCCGTGCGCACGGACATCGCGATCTATTGGCGCACGGCTTCCAGGTCGCCAGCATGACGGCGGCGGGAGCCGGTCCCTTTCCCTATCTGATCGAGGAGAGCCTGAAAGGGTTCATCGATCAGTCGTGCCGATTTCTCGGACCGGTCTATGCGGGCGACACGCTCTATCCGGCGCTCGAAGTTGCAGAGCTCGTGCCGCAGCGCACGACCGGGGTCGTGACGCTGCGTTCCACGATCCATAATCAGGATGACGCGCTGGTTCTCGAAGGGCTGCAGCGTTATTTGCTGCGAAAGCGCCCGTAACGCATCGGCGCATTCGTCATTCCGGGAACACTTGCACCCAGGCTTCGCCGATCCGCTCGGAGACTGAGCCGAAATGCCGGTCGTACTCTGCCCGCAGCTCCTTTAACGCGTCTGATTTCTGGAACGCCTCGAAGGCGGCTTCGCTCGCGAATTCGTAAACAGCCATGTACTGCCACTTGTCGTCGCCCATCGTCTTGCGATACCGGCGCCCGCTCACGGCACCGTTGTAGCGCAGCACCTGGGCCACGTGCTCGGTGTTGTACCAGGTGTTGAAAGCGGCCTCCTTGTCCCGGGCGATGGTGGCGCGGACGACGAACAGGGCGACGGACATGGGGGCTGTCTCCTCGAGGGGTGAAGGCTTTGCGATGCCAAGCTTAGGCGCGCTGTCGGGCCGCCGTCGAGGGGCAAGCCGCGGCTCGGCCCCGGCGCGTCGCAATCCACTTTCCCCTCTGCCATCCGGGATGTAGGCTTGGACAAAACCAAAGCGGTTGACTGGGCTGGCATTCGGGAGGTAGGGATGCGATCTGTGTCGCTAGTCGCACGCAGCGTGGCGGTGCTGTTGGCCGCAGCTCTCGTGACCATGCCCGCGCTGGCGCAGAAGCGCGGCGGCGCGCTGCGCGTCTATAACACCACGCAGCCGCCCAGTGCCTCGATCCACGAGGAATCGACGATTGCCACCAACATGCCGTTCATGGCCGTGTTCAATAATCTGATCCGCTTCGATCCCAAGCAGGCGCACGGTACGCTCGACACGCTGGTGCCGGATCTGGCCGAGAGCTGGAGCTGGGATGAGACGGGCCTGAAGCTCACCTTCAAGCTGCGCCAGGGCGTCACGTGGCATGACGGTCAGCCGTTCACCGCCAAGGACGTGCAATGCACCTGGCATCGTCTCAATGGCCGTGAGCCCGACTATCTGCGCCGGAATCCGCGCGCGATCTGGTACCAGAACCTGACCGAGGTGACGACCAACGGCGACTTCGAAGCGACCTTCCATCTGGCCAAGCCTCAGCCCTCGTTGCTGGCGATGCTCGCGTCAGGGCTATCGCCGGTCTATGCCTGCCATATGTCGGCCCGCGACATGCGCACCAAGCCGCTGGGCACGGGACCCTTCAAGTTCGCCGAGTTCAAGAGCAACGAGTCGATCAGGCTCGTGCGCAATCCCACCTACTGGAAAAAGGATCAGCCTTATCTGGATGCCATCGAGTGGCGGATCGTCACCAGCCGCTCGACGCGCATCCTGGCCTTCGTCGCCCGTGAGTTCGACCTGACGTTCGTTGCCGACGTCACGGTGCCGCTGATGAGGGATGTCACGAGCCAGGCGCCCACCGCCCAGTGCAGCCTTGTGCCGACCAACGTGCCGATCAACATCCTGGTCAACAGCAGCCGCCCGCCGTTCGATAATCCCGAGCTGCGCCGCGCCATGTCACTTGGCCTCGACCGCAAATCGTACATCGATATCGTGATGGGCGGGAAAGGGGACTTCTCCGGCAACATGATGTCGCCGCCGGACGGGAAATGGGGCATGCCGATCGAGAAGCTTCTGACCTTGCCAGGGTACGGCCGGGACGCGGCGGCGCAGCAGGCCGAGGCGCGTCGCATCATGGAGACAATGGGCTATGGCCCGCAGAACCGGCTGAAGGTGAAGGTCGCGACACGAGATTTTGCGACCTATCGCGATCCCGCGGTGATCTTCGTCGATCAACTCAACCGCATCCACTTCGAGGCCGAACTGGAGGTGATCGAATCCTCGATCTGGCACAACCGGCTGGTCCGCACCGACTACACGGTGGCGCTCAACACCTCGGGCGTGGGCATCGATGATCCCGACGCGGTGCTTAAGGGCGCGTACGCGTGCAATTCGGAAGCCAATTACACGAAGTACTGCAATCGGAAGGTCGAGGCGCTGCTCGATGCCCAGTCGCAGGAGCGTGACACCGAAAAGCGCAAGCTCATTGTGTGGGACATCGAGCGGCTGCTGGCGGAGGATGTCGCGCGGCCAATCCTCTATCACAATCGTTCTGCCACGTGCTGGCACGACACCGTCAAAGGTTACGTCCACCACCAAGACAGCATTTACAACAACTGGCGGTTCGAGGACGTTTGGCTGGAGAAATGAGCACGGCGGGGTCGCGCGCCGTCAGTCGTCGATGATGGCCACCGCGCGGGTCCACCCGGCGGACGCGGCTTTGATCTTGACCGGGAAGCACGCGACCGTGAATCCCGAGGCTGGAAGCTGGTCGAGGTTGGCCAGCTTCTCGATATGGCAGTAGCCGATCTCGCGGCCGGCTTTGTGGCCTTCCCAGATCAGAGCGGCGTTGCGGGTGGCGGCGTACTTGCGCGCGGTGTGCACGAACGGCGCATCCCAGGACCACGCGTCCGTGCCGGTCACGCGAACGCCTCGCGCCGTCAGATAGAGCGTCGCCTCGCGGCCCATGCCGCAGCCGGTGGCCACATAATCATCCTGCCCGTAGCGCGCTCCAGCGGCGGTGTTGACGAC
>JBKJYG010000402.1:0-10133 GCA_046715905.1 Hyphomicrobiaceae bacterium
AACCTGTGACCTTCAGGTTATGAGCCTGACGAGCTACCGGGCTGCTCCACCCCGCGATACCTAATTGCGCAAACCACCCCGCGAGCTGGGGTGGGTCCGCACGCCATCAATGCCGAATTTTCGGAGCCGCAACAAGGCTGGAGGATCGGCCACCACGATACGGTCGGTCGGCCATCGTTCGGCAAGCTGCTTATAGCGAGCTTGGCGAAGCTTGCAACCCTCTGTTTAACTTCTTTTCGGTTTGGAGGCAAATCCGCTCTGGTCGCCGCATACATTTGCCGACGTTGCACTGTTCCCCGACGTGTTATATCAACGCCCGACGCCTCATCCAGCGGTTGCGGACGACTTTCGTGCTTCAGGCTGGACAGGATGGCCACGTGGCGGAGTGGTGACGTAGCGGACTGCAAATCCGCGCACCCCGGTTCGATTCCGGGCGTGGCCTCCAACAATAAAGATGAAACCGTGTTTGCGTCGTGTCGCGCCCGCACGAGGCGCCGGGCGTCTTGGGTGCGGAGATGAGAGATCACCCTGACCCTGTGAATGGCTGATCCGGCCGGCCTAATGGGGACCGTAAGGACCGGCTCAACCCTTGACCAAGCTCCATAAGTCGGCAATCGCGCGCGTGTAGCCGGAGTTCGGCGGTAGCTCGAGCTCTTCACTGGCCGAAGCCGGCAACCATGCGAACGCGTCGTGCTCATCTGAGAGTATCACCTCGCCCGCCGTGAGCAGGCCGATCCGAGCTGCAAGAAACAAGAAACGACCATCTTCGGCCCTGCGCCTGGTCCAAGTCACAAATTCCGGCCTCCAGCCGAATGCGACGGTAGGCCCAAGTTCCTCCCGCAGCTCTCGTTCGAGGATGGCTTGAGGATGCAGCATTTCCTCGCCAACATTGATGCGGCCGCCCGGCAATTCCCAATAACCCGTGTCGGCCTCGCGAACGAAAAGCGCTTCGCGATTGCGCACAACGAAGGCTTTTAAGCTGACCTCAAAGATCTGAATGTCGCGAGCCCCTACTCCGTTTCGCCATTTCACGTCCGATTGCCCGGTTCCAACTCGGACGGCCTGCCCATGCTAATTAATGCTGAACTCTCCATTGCGGAAAGCAACTTCTCGAGGGTGCAGCATTTTGACATGTGCAATGCGGATCTTATACAACGCCCCGTCCAGGTTGGCAGACCAGAAATCCAGAAAGCTCTTAAGCTTGGGATATTGCGGGCAGACATCGTAGTCCTGCCAAAGGTATGTTTGAAGTAAGGCTGGATAGTCGGGAAGCCTATAAAGAATTTCGGCCGTCGTGAGGCTGTACCCGGATAGCTGCTTGAGGAAATCACGATCCGACATGCCGGCTCTCCCTAAGTTAGTAACCGTCTATTCCTCGCAATCATGGTACGTCAGAATCAGCGCACCTCAAACAGGATTTCAATGGAATAACAGGCGATTAGCAGCGACAATCAAAGACTGCTAACAGCCTCCGCCAGATTTCTAAAGCAGAAACTCGAACCCCTCATCTTCGTTCCTTTTGCGCGCGCCAGATCACCGACCGCTCGAATTAGCAACCTCGATTGTATCGGCAGCCTCCAAATGATGTTTGCAATGATGTGCCGCAGTAATTATGAGAAGTGACATAAATCCCGCACAGTGGAACACAGGCTTTTGGGCGCGCAACGAGGCCGCCATGACAAAGGATGGAAATGGATCGAAATGAAGAGGGCTATTATGGCATCGCTTAACGTCGACAAGCTTCCGTTGAAAGATCTCGTCGAGCTTGAGAACAGGGTTCGCCGAGCCATTATGTCGGCCAAGGAACGCGAGCGTAACGACACCAAGCAAGAGCTGCACCAGTTGGCGGAAAAGCGCGGCTTCTCGGTTGACGAGTTGTTCGGCGGCGGTCGCCGCGGCAAAGGCAGTAAGGTCGCGGTCAAGTATCGGAATAAAGATAATCCGACGGAGACTTGGACCGGCCGCGGACGGCAGCCGAAATGGCTTGCGGCGCGCTTGGCCAAAGGTTCAAAGCTCGGCGATTTCTCTCTCTGACCAATTCTGGCGCACCCCCGCTGGTCTCGCTGGCACGTCAGGGACGGTGGGCGCTCGCTTGAGGTTCGCGGCTTGCGGTCGTCAGCCCGAAAGCTGGCACTCTCGCCTTGACAGTGCCAGCGCGGATGCGCTTAAACCTGAGCGCGCCCCGCATGCGATCGCGCCAGCTCGGTAGAGACGGTGAGTTCGTCACGGACCGACGCCCCATATCCTGGAAGGTGACTGATGGAGTTTTGTCCAATGTGCGACGGCTTTGTCGTACGCATCTTCAATAGCAAAGGTTCCGTCAGTTCAGACCTAAACCGGCAAGCAATTTAATCCCCTAGAAATGGAGCCCCTTCATGGCTGCTAAAGACGTTCGTTTTTCCCAGGATGCTCGCGATAAAATGTTGCGCGGCGTCGATATACTTGCCAACGCCGTTCGTGTGACGCTGGGTCCCAAGGGGCGCAACGTCGTGATTGAGAAGAGCTATGGCGCGCCGCGTATCACCAAAGACGGCGTGACGGTCGCCAAGGAAATCGAACTCGAGGACAAGTTCGAAAACATGGGCGCCCAAATGGTGCGCGAAGTCGCCTCAAAAACCTCGGAAAAAGCCGGCGACGGCACCACGACGGCGACGGTGCTGGCTCAGGCCATCGTGCGCGAGGGCGCCAAATCCGTTGCTGCGGGCAGCAATCCGATGGACCTCAAGCGGGGCATCGACAAGGCGGTGATCGCAATTGTCAATGAGCTGAAAGCCAAGGCGAAAAAAGTCACGACCAATGAAGAGATCGCTCAGGTCGGTACCATTTCAGCGAACGGCGATCGTGAAGTGGGCATGATCATCGCGCAGGCCATGAAGCGCGTCGGCAATGAAGGCGTGATCACGGTCGAGGAAGCCAAAACGCGCGAAACGGAACTTGATGTCGTCGAGGGCATGCAGTTTGACCGCGGTTACATTTCACCCTACTTCGTCACCAATGCCGAGAAAATGACGACGGAACTGGAAGCGCCCTTCATTCTCGTTTTTGAAAAGAAGCTGTCGGGGCTGCAAGCCATGCTCCCGATCCTGGAAGCCGTGGTGCAATCCTCGAAGCCGCTGCTGATCATTGCCGAAGAGGTCGAGGGCGAAGCTCTGGCCACGCTGGTCGTCAACAAGCTCCGCGGCGGACTCAAGGTGGCGGCGGTCAAGGCACCCGGCTTTGGTGATCGCCGCAAGGCCATGCTCGAGGATATAGCCATTCTGACAGGCGCGACCGTCATCAGCGAAGATCTTGGCATCAAGCTCGAAACGGTGACGCTGGCGATGCTTGGCCGGGCTAAACGGGTGTCCATCGACAAGGATAATACGACGATCATCGACGGTGCGGGCAAGAAACCCGACATCGCGGCGCGGGTCAATCAGATCAAGGCGCAAATCGAAGAGACGACATCCGACTATGACCGGGAGAAGCTCCAGGAGCGCATGGCCAAGCTGTCGAGTGGTGTGGCAGTGATCAAGGTCGGGGGTGTCACCGAAACCGAGGTGCGCGAGCGTAAGGATCGCGTCGACGATGCGCTGCACGCGACGCGCGCCGCCGTTGAAGAGGGCATTGTGCCTGGTGGCGGCGTGGCGCTGCTGCGCGCGATTTCGGTGTTGGACAAGATCAAGGTCGACAATGACGACCAGAGGGTCGGCGTCCAGATCGTCCGTCGGGCGATCCAGGCTCCAGCTCGCCAGATCTACAACAATGCCGGCGAGGACGGCTCGGTCATTGTCGGCAAGATCCTCGAGAACTCAAAATATGTGTTCGGGTTCAACGCCCAAACAGCGGTTTATGGCGATCTTGTCGCTGATGGCGTGATCGACCCGGCTAAGGTCGTGCGCTGCGCGCTGCAAGATGCCGCCTCGATTGCGGGCTTGCTGATCACGACCGAAGCGATGGTGGCCGACATGCCAAAGGAGGGCAGCGGAATGCCGTCGATGCCGGGCGGAGGCATGGGAGGAATGGGCGGCATGGGTGGCATGGGAGGCATGGATTTCTGAGCCCGGTACCGGCCGCCCGCATCGCCGGTCATGTCCTGCAAAGTACACGAGCCGTCGCGGTCCGCCGCGGCGGCTCGGCCAATTGCGCTGGCCACCGGGAAAGGCTATGAGGGCCTCGAAACCACTGGCAACTCGGCAGCCGGAAAGCGAAAGTTTGCATGCGGCTGAAAACCGATACCGGAAAGACCAAGGACGGCGGATGGCGCGAGATTGCGACCATCTTTATTCACGCTCTTCTAATCGCTTTCTTCGTTCGAGTGTTTTTCTACCAGCCGTTCAATATTCCATCCGGCTCCATGCAATCGACGCTTCTGATCGGTGATTATCTGTTCGTTTCGAAGCTGGCCTATGGATACAGCCGCTACACCTTCCCATTCGGGCTTAATCTGTTCGCGGGTCGCATCTTCGCCAGTCAACCCAAGCGCGGCGATGTTGTGGTCTTCAAGCTGCCGCGTGACAATTCCACCGACTACATTAAGCGGGTGATCGGCCTTCCCGGAGATGAAATTCTCATCCGTGAAGGCGCTGTTTCGATCAACGGGACGCGGGTGCCGCGCCGTCCCGTCGATGACTTCATACAGCGGGACGAAGATGGCCGGGAGCGGCGGACAGCGCGCTTCGAGGAGACGCTTCCGGAAGGCGTAAAATATCTCGTCCTTGATGCTAGAGCGGACGGTGATTACGACAACGCCGGTCCCTATAAGGTTCCGCCAGGCCATTATTTCATGATGGGAGATAACCGCGACAACTCGACCGACAGTCGCGTGCCACCCCACCGTTATGGGGTGGGCTACGTGCCGTTCGATAATCTGGTCGGGCGGGCAGATATCATCTTTTTTTCTGCAGCGATCGATGAGCCGGGCGCGTTTCGTTTGACGTCGCCGTGGACATGGCCGTTCGATGTGCGCTGGAATCGCTTGTTCAAACTGGTTCGATAGAGGTGATCGGTGGCCCGGGCTCGAACGATCAAGGGCCTTGAGACGAAGCTCGGGTATCAGTTCAAGGCCAAGGAATTGCTCGAGCGCGCCCTGACCCATGCGAGTACCCGCGCCGTCACGACCGCGAAAGTGCGAGGTGCCAAGTCTCAGGCTCCAACAGGACTGAACCAGGACAACGAGCGCCTCGAATTCCTCGGTGACCGAGTGCTTGGCTTGGCCATTGCCGAGCTGCTGGTCGAGCTCGATCCCGAGGCGCGAGAGGGCGCTTTGGCCAAGCGCTTCAATCGGGTGGTGCGACGCGATGCCTGCGCTTGCATAGGCCGGGATCTCGGGCTGGGCGCCGCCTTGCGGCTGTCGTCGTCGGAGGACGAGAGCGGGGGGCGGAACAAGGATACGATCTTGGCCGATGCGGTCGAGGCACTACTGGCGGCCATCTTCATCGAGGCGGGTTACGACGTGGTGCGGGGCGTTGTGCGGCGGCTTTGGACCGATTTGCTCCTGGGCCTTCCGGATCAGGTGGCAGACGCCAAATCCGTGCTGCAGGAATGGGCGCAGGGTCAGTTCCTCACGTTGCCGGAGTACGTGGAGATTTCGCGGGAAGGGCCCGACCATGCGCCGCAGTTCACAACCGAAGTCCGCATCAAAGGGTTGCCTCCGGCACGCGGCATGGGCACAAACAAGCGCGCATCGGAGCAATCGGCTGCCATGGCCGTGCTGGCCCGCGAGGGCGTATGGAGAGACCTGACCCGTGCCTGACCCGCCAGGACAAGATCGCCCGCAGCGAGCGGCCGAGCCGGTGATCGCTGGCAGCCCGACCCCGGTCGTGGTTGCCAGCCCCGATGCCGGTCAGCCGTCCGTGCCCCGCCGATGCGGTTTCATCGCCATTCTCGGCGTTCCGAATGCGGGGAAGTCGACACTCGTCAACGCGCTTGTCGGCGCCAAGATCACGATCGTGTCGCGCAAGGTTCAGACCACGCGCGTGCCGATCCGCGGCATTGCGGTTGAAGGCCAAAGCCAGCTCGTGTTCATCGACACGCCTGGCATTTTCGCGCCTCGACGCCGTCTCGACCGCGCCATGGTCGGCGCCGCCGCCGCCGCCGCCGGAGATGCGGATATCGTGCTGGTATTGATCGATGCCCTCAAAGGCATCGATGAAACGGTCGAGCGCCTGCTTCAAACCGCTTCGGCGACCAAGCCGCCGTTGATGCTCGCCTTGAATAAGATCGACCGCGTGGAGAAAACTGCCCTGCTCAAGCTCGCGGCCGATTTGAATGCTCGGGTCAATGCCACCCGCACGTTTATGATCTCGGGTTTGACCGGCAGCGGGGTCCAGGATCTCAAGACAGAGCTGGCCAAGATCGTGCCGGAAGGGCCGTGGCATTATCCCGGCGATGAAATTACCGACGCCAACGAGCGTATTACAGCGGCCGAGGTAACGCGCGAGAAGATCTACGCCAATCTGCATGACGAACTTCCCTACGCAACGACGGTCGAGACGACAGATTGGAAGGAGCTGCGCAACGGATCGGTTCGCATCGAGCAAACGATTTTCGTCGAGCGCGAAACGCAACGTCGGATCGTGCTGGGGGAGAACGGCGCCACGATCAAACGGCTCTCGATGGAGGCGCGTCGTGAGCTGGGAGACATGTTCGAGAGAACGGTTCACCTCTTCCTGTTTGTGAAAGTCCGTGACGGTTGGGAGAACGATCCAGAGCGTTATCGGGAGATGGGACTGCCGTTTCCCAAAGATTGAGCACCGGCTCTGGGAGTACCCTCGTCATGCGGGCAAGATGCGGGCTGCTGAAATCCAGGCGAGGAGGTCTCGCGGTTCTCGCCAGCGCCTGTGCAATCTGGTTCGCCGGAGCTGCGGGTCGCGCGGACGCAGCCGTCCGTCAATGTCTGCGGCCCATCGTGGCTGTGGTCGAGGCCCCGGGGCTCGAGGCCGAGGCGCGGCGACGGGTGCTCGAAGCCTGGTCCATGGAAGCCGGGCGGAACGGCGAAGCCTTCTCAAGTTGGAGGTTGGCGATCGAGAAGACGCTGGTGTGTGAGAAGGTCCTGACGGCGTTCAGGTGTCGGGCAAGGGCGACGCCCTGCGGTATCGCTCAAGTTCCTGGGCAGCAGCCACGCGGGGCTAAGCCGGACGCACGGCCGGATTTGAAGAGGAACAAGCGCGTGATTGAAATCTAATGCATCGTTGGCTCAGACCCAGATGGGACGCCGATGAAGTGGACGGATGAAGGCATCATACTGTCCGTTCGACCGCATGGCGAGACAGCGGCCATCGCCGACATTTTTACGCGCGAGCACGGCCGTCATTTGGGGCTTGTGCAGGGTGGGCGGTCGCGCCGCTTAAGGCCGGTGCTCCAGTCAGGCAATCACGTTGATCTAACGTGGACGGGACGACTTTCCGAGCATCTGGGTAGCATGACGATCGAAATGCGGCGAGGCTATGCGGCCGAGTCCATGCCCGATGCCGCGGCTCTGGCCGGCCTGACGTCGATCGCCGCCCTCGCCCGGTTACTTCCGGAGCGCGATCCCCATCCGAGCCTGTTTGAAATTACGCTGTTTGTGCTCGGGTTCTTGGATGACCCCAGCGTCTGGCCAGCATTGATGGTGCGATGGGAAGTGGAATTTCTCTCCGAGTTGGGCTTTGGTCTCGACCTGTCGCAATGCGCGGCGACGGGCTCCAACGACGCCCTGATCTATGTCTCCCCGCGTACAGGTCGCGCGATCTCGGCCTCGGCGGGCGAGCCTTATCGGGAGCGACTGTTGCCGTTGCCGGCTTTTTTGCGCGGCGGCCGCACTGGTCCTGTCGACCGAACGGATGTGGCCGATGGGTTTCGTCTGACAGGCTATTTCCTGACCACCCGTCTTGGCGGTGGTGCCGAGCCGACGACGCTGCCGGCCGCGCGCCAACGCATGCTGAGCCTTATCGAAAACCAAGCCGTCAGGGATTAGGGTTGTGATGGAAGCCGGGGCGCCGCGCGTCCGACTTCGACCACGATTTTGCCCGCCGCCGAAGCCTTCAATACAAACGAGGCGCCATTCGTTGGAGCAAAGCGCGTATCGAGCTTGGTGCCGCCGAGCCAGTTGCCGGCTCGCTCGAAGACGATGTCGGACGCCTTGCAGACGGTGTGCGTCGTGGTGACGTTCGGGTCGATGTGATGCGGTTTCGCGCCGAGCGCGTAGGTCACAGCGGAGTCCGAGCGGTTGGTCACCTGGAAGCTGAATTTGAGCGTGTCGGGACGCCCGAACAGTTGCACGGAGAGGTATTTGGGACTGGCTTCGGCGCTGGCGCGCGCAACCCCGACCCCGGTTTCCGTGACATTGGGTTCGACCATGTTGCGGCGATGCCCGGGTGAGTTCTTCCAGCCCTGCACGGCCTGATTGGCCAGACCCTTCGTCGTAAAGCCGCGGCTATCGAGGTTGAGCGCCAAATTTTCCGAGATCATGCAGAACTGGTAGCCGGCGGCGCGCGCCCGGTCACTGGGCTGACGTCCATCGGCTTCATGCGCAAACCGTCCGGTGCGCGCAAGAAACTCGGCAAATTGACGCGCCGTCCCGGTGAGCTGCGCGTTGGGCTTGGCCGGGTTCAGTTTTTCCGAGCGCCGAAAGTCGTTCGTCAGCTCGATGATGGCAAGTTCCGTCTTTGATACATCGGGGAGGTCGGGCATGGGCGGTTCAGCATCAGGGGTTGGAGAGTGGGATAAGGCAGTAACACCAATCCTCGCGCGGTGCCGTGTCGAAATCACGAGAATTGGCTGTCACCATTGTGGCGTCCT
The DNA here is from genome assembly GCA_046715905.1 of Hyphomicrobiaceae bacterium. Classification (GTDB taxonomy): domain Bacteria; phylum Pseudomonadota; class Alphaproteobacteria; order Rhizobiales; family Hyphomicrobiaceae. Next base: position 8,761 of record JBKJYG010000402.1, read on the forward strand.
TTGACGCGCCGCTAGGGCTGAGCGCCCTGGGACAAACCGCCCGATGTGGTCCAGCAACTCATTGAGCATTCCGAGCGTCTACGCTAACAGCAATCCATGACCATAAAATCGATTCTGCCAGGCCCGGGTCCCTTCGTGCCCGTGGCCCTCTAGACAGCGCTGGAAGAACGCTATTTGGCGTACGCGCTCTCCACCATCATGCACCGTGCATTGCCGGACGTCCGCGACGGACTGAAGCCCGTGCACCGGCGCATCATCTACGCCATGCGCGAGCTTGGGCTCAACCCGGACGGCGGGTTTTTGAAATGCGCCAAGATCGTCGGCGACACGATGGGCGACTACCATCCGCACGGTAATCAGGCCATCTACGACGCGCTGGCCCGGCTCGCGCAGGACTTCGCCGTCCGCTATCCGCTGATCGACGGGCAAGGCAACTTCGGCAACATCGATGGGGATAACCCGGCGGCCGAGCGCTATACGGAAGCGCGCATCACCCACGTCGCGGCGGCGCTGCTTGAAGGCATTGATGAGAACGCCGTGGATTTCCGGCCAAACTATGATGGCCGGGAGCAAGAGCCGGTGGTGCTGCCCGCGGCTTTTCCCAACCTTCTGGCGAACGGGTCGTCGGGCATCGCCGTGGGCATGGCGACCAACATCCCGCCCCACAACGTCGATGAGTTGTGCCAGGCCCTGCTGCATCTCATCAAGCATCCGAACGCCGCCATCGAAAAGCTTGTCGAGTTCATCCCCTGCCCCGATTTCCCAACCGGCGGCATTCTGATCGAACCGTCTGAAAGTATTCTGGAGGCCTATCGCACCGGCCGCGGTGGTTTTCGGCTTCGCGCCAAATGGGAAAAGGAGGAGACAGGGCGGGGCGGCTACCAGATCATCGTGACCGAGATCCCCTATCAGGTTCAGAAAACGCGCATCGTCGAGAGAATTGCCGAGCTGTTTCAAGAAAAGAAAGTGCCGCTCATCGGTGACATGCGCGACGAGTCGGCCGAGAAGATCCGCATCGTCATCGAGCCGAAGACACGAACGGTGGACGCGGTTGTGCTGATGGAGGGCCTCTTCAGGCTGACGGAACTCGAGATCCGGTTTGGCCTCAACATGAACGTGCTCTCGGCAGGGCAGATCCCCGCCGTGCTGTCGCTGAAAGAGGTGCTCCAGCACTGGCTCGAGCATCGGCAAGAGGTGCTCATTCGTCGCGCCGAGTTCCGGCTGCAGAAGATCGAGCACCGGCTCGAGGTCCTCGACGGGTATCTGATTGCGTTCCTCAACATCGACGAGGTGATCCGCATCGTGCGCTTCGAGGAGCAGCCTAAAGCCAAACTGGTGGTCAAATTCAAGCTCACCGACGTGCAGGCAGAGGC
>JBKJYG010000403.1:0-2642 GCA_046715905.1 Hyphomicrobiaceae bacterium
GCTCCGGAGGATAACTGGGCAAAGAAAGGCGAATCGTTCCTCATCGCAACCAAACTCGCAGACGACGTGATGCGGGTCGCCAAAGTGGAAGCATTTGAGCTCCGAGAAAATATCGATCCAAGATCTCTTGGTGCAATCCTGTGCGCCCACCCGCTGCGCGACGCCGGCCTCGGCGGCTACCAATTCGACGTCCCCCTCCTCGACGGCGATCACATCACCGACGACGCGGGCACGGGCTTCGTGCACACGGCGCCCGGCCACGGCCGGGAGGACTTCGACATCTGGACGTCGCATACGCGCTTTCTTCAGGCGAACCTCGAAGACCCAACAATCCCCTACACCGTCGACGAGAACGGCGCCTTCACCACGGACGCACCGGGCTTCACGGGTGAGCGCGTCATCACCGACAAGGGCGAGAAGGGCCGCGCCAACGATGCCGTCATCAAGGCGCTGACGGCGGCCGGCATGATGGTGGCGCGCGGGCGCCTGAAACACCAGTACCCGCACTCGTGGCGCTCCAAGAAGCCGGTGATCTTCCGCAACACGCCGCAGTGGTTCATCCACATGGACAAGCCGGTCGCGCACATCGAGACGGTGGCCGCGCGACCGCACGCAACTTCGGGCGCGTCCCGCGGGCAAAATCAACCGTCGCCGGTGACGTTGCGCGAGGCCTCGCTGCAATCGATCCGCGAAACGGAGTGGGTGCCCGCGTCCGGCGAGAACCGCATTCGCGGCATGATCGAGGCCAAGCCCGACTGGGTGATTTCGCGCCAGCGCGCCTGGGGCGTGCCGATCACTGTGTTCGTCCCCAAAGGTGGCAGCGAACCGCTGGTCGATCCCGAGGTCAACCAACGCATCTATGACGCCATGTCTGCCGAAGGCGCCGACGCCTGGTTCGCCGACCGTGACGGCGCGCGCTTCCTTCGCGCACCCACCAAGAGCAAGCCGCAAGGCTACGACCCCGCCGAGTTCGAGAAGGTCAATGACGTCCTCGACGTGTGGTTCGATTCCGGCTCCACGCACAGCTACGTGCTCAACGACCCGCACTTTCCCGGCCTGACCGGGATCAAGCGCCGCGTCGAAGGCGGCCAGGATCGCGTCATGTATCTGGAGGGCTCGGACCAGCACCGCGGCTGGTTCCACTCCTCGCTGATCGAAAGCTCCGGCACGCGCGGCCGTGCGCCCTTCGACATCGTGCTCACCCATGGCTTCACCATGGACGAAAAGGGGCAGAAGATGTCGAAGTCGCTCGGCAACGTGGTGGCGCCGCAAGACGTCATCGCCAAGTCGGGCGCCGATATCCTGCGCCTGTGGGTCGCGGCCTCCGACTACGCCGACGACCAGCGGCTGGGACCCGAAATCCTGAAATCGTTCGCCGAATCCTATCGCAAGATGCGCAACACGCTGCGCTGGATGCTGGGCACGCTCGCGCACTTCGATTCGACGCGCGCGGTTGCGCACGAGGATATGCCCGAGCTCGAGCGCTATATGCTGCATCGCTTGAGCGTGCTGCAGGGCATCATTGACGAAGCCTACCGTCGCTACGACTACAAGCGCGTCGTGGCGACGCTGTCGCAGTTCTTGAATACCGAGCTGTCGGCCTTCTATTTCGATATCCGCAAGGACACGCTCTACTGCGAGGCGCCCTCGAGCCACAAGCGGCATGCGGCGCTGACCGCCGTCGAGCAGATCTTCCGCAGCGTCACGGTTTGGCTGTCCCCCATTCTCGTTTTTACCTGCGAGGAGGTCTGGCTGTCGCGCTACCCGGAACTCGCGGGCACCGGACCACAGGCGGGCTCGGTGCACCTCGAACTGTTTCCGGCCATTCCCGGCCATTGGCGCGACGCGGCGCTGGACGCCAATTGGGACACCATCCGCCGCGTCCGCTCGGTGGTGACGGGTGCGCTCGAGATTGAGCGTGCGGCCAAGAAAATCGGCTCGAGCCTTGAAGCCGCACCCGAAGTTTTCATCGCCGACGCGAACCTCCTCGACCCGTTCCGCGGTCTCGATGCGGCCGAGATCTTCATCACCAGCGCCGCGCGACTGATCGAGGGCGAGGCTCCGGATGGGGCTTTCAGCTTGCCCGATGTGCCCGGTGTGGGGGTCGTGCCGCATCGGGCGACAGGGAAGAAGTGTCAACGCTCCTGGCGCATCACGACCGACGTGGGAAGCGATCTTGATTACCCCGACCTCTCCACTCGCGATGCGGCGGCCATGCGCGAGATCGAGGCGGGTTTGGCAAAGGCGGGCTGACGCTTGGACGAGATCACCGGCAACCGATGGTTCTGGGGCGCCTGCTCGGCGGCAGGCGGTCTTACAGCCGCGGCCACGTTCCTGATTGATCAGGCCCACAAGTGGTGGATGCTTCACGTCTACGGCATCGAGGAAAAGGGCCACGTCGTCGTCACGCCGTTCCTCAATCTGGTGTTCGTCAAGAACAAAGGCGTGAGTTACGGCCTATTGGTGCAGGACGGACATGGTGGACAATGGCTGCTCGCCGCCTTCGCCGTGATCACCTCGCTGGGGTTGTGGGTGTGGCTCGCCCGGTCGGGCACCGGCCGCCTCATGGCGATCAGCCTCGGCCTCATCATCGGCGGCGCGCTGGGCAATGCCGTTGACCGCCTTGTCATCGGCGGCGTTGC
>JBKJYG010000404.1:0-8230 GCA_046715905.1 Hyphomicrobiaceae bacterium
GGTGTCGACATCGTAGCGCAGATCACCTGTCGGCGCACGGCCGTTGCGGGCCAGCACGTAGAGGGCATACGCGCGCGCCTCGCTGACTTTTTCGATCTCCTGGGTGTAGGAGACGAAGTTGGCGAGCCGGTCGAGCGCTTGCGTCAAAGGCTGGGGCCGTACGGCGTAGCCCGTCTCCTTGGCGCGGGTCAGAAAGTCCGTCACATAGGCGGTGAGCCATACGTCACCGCCGTCCGGGCCCCAGATCCCGAAAGCGCCGGATGCGTCTTGCATTTCGAACACGCGTTCGATGGCCTGCTGGATGCGGTCCCGGATCTTGGTTTCGTCGGCAAGGCCCAGGCGCTTTGCCATGTCATTGACATAGAGCAGCGGCAGCGCCCGGCTGGTCGTCTGTTCGGCACAACCGTAGGGATAGCGATCAAGCTGGGTGATCAGAGATCCTACGTCCAGCGCCGCGATGGCGCCGACCGACAGCGACAGCCGCGCGGTCGAGGGAATGAGATCGACAAGCAGGTCGCGGTTAATCGTGAGGCGGCCCCCGTTTGGCGCCAGTGCCGCCACGGTGGACCGGCGGATGTCCCCGGCGGGCGGCTTGACCTCCAGCGCCACGCGTCGGCGAACCTCGATGCCGCCGGGGCCGGTGACGCGCACGGCCAGGGTCATGCGGCCAAGGTCGGTCGCAGTGAGAGCGATGTCCTCGCGGCGGCGCTCACCCGTTTTCAGGCTGACCTCGCGGGTGGCGAGGGGCGTGGAACTGCCCGTCTCCATCTCCCGCTCGACGGCGGCGACGTAGGTGCCCGATGCGGCCTCGACGTTGTGGATGTCGAGTGCGATCCGGGTCTCGTCGCCGAGGGTCAGGAAACGCGGCGCGGTTGCCGTCAGCGCGAGCTGATCGCGCACGATTACGTCCGACGTGCCCGAGCCCACTTTATCGGCGCTCCAGGCGACGGCCATCAGGCGCACGGTGCCGTTGAAGTCGGGCAGATCGAAGGCAACGGTGGCTGTCCCGTCGGCTGCGGCTTTGACGATGCCAGAGAACAGGGACAGCGGTGCCTCGACGGGAGGGCTGCCATTCATACTGAGGCCGCCCGCGCCATCGCCGCCCGAGCGCAGCCGCCCGCGCTCGGCCCGCATGCCATCGATGAGACGGCCATAGAAGTCGCGAACCTCGGTTCCCAGGCGTCGCTGCGCGAGGAACCAGGCCTCCGGCGCGGGGGCCTCGTAACGCGTCAGATTGAGGATGCCGACGTCCAAGGCCGCGACAATGACGCGAGCCTCATCGCCAGCCTTGAGCCCGCCGATCTTGATCGGAACATCGAGCCGTGTGGCGGGACGCACCGTCTTCGGCGCGTCGAGCGCGACCTTAAGCTTTTGAGCGGTGGTGTCGATGCCAAGCCACTTGACGCCAATCGAGCGGCCGGGCATGCGCCGCGCGGTCTCATCCATCGGGCGATAGAGCGTGACCGTGACGTAGGCCCCAGGGAGCCAGGCGCCGCTGACCTGCAGCGGGACTTCGATGCCACCAGCGGGAACGTCAACTTGGCTTGCATGCAGCAGTCCGTTCGAGAGCACGGCAATCTGAGCACGACCGGGCTGACGGCTGGCGATGCGTAGGCGCGCCGTTTCACCCGGCTGATAGACCGGTTTGTCGAGCGCGATGTCGAGCGTCTCGGGGCTGTCGGGTGTCAGGGCTGCGTGAAAACCCGAATTGAAGACCATGCTGCTGGGCGCGCCGCCGGCCGCCGGTCGCACATCGAGCCGGTAGCGTCCCCAGTCGACCTTGGCGGTGATGCGCGCCGGCTGACCCGGGGTCGAGGGCTCCGTTGAGCCGGAGGCGATGCGCCGGGACGTCGTGCTCGTCTCGTAGTTCCACTGGCCGTCTCGGGCGTACCACTGCCAGCGCGTGTCCAACCGTGACAGTTCCCACGTAAAGGCTTGCCCACCGATGGCCGCGCCTTGCGTCCCCACGATAACGATGTCGAACCCGGCCTCTTCACCTTCGCCCAGGCTGTCGCCCACGAACAAAGGCTTTACGCCCACGCGCGGCTCGCTGGCCGCGATCGGTAGGACCGTCTTGCGCTCGATGCCCCGGCCGCCGGCCTCCTTGAGCCGGATCAGAACCTCGGCTTCGAGCGGACGCGCCGTCCGCGGAATGGGAGGCAAGCGCACGGCGATCGAGGCGCGCCCCTCCGCGTCAGTGGCGCCGGGGTCATCGATCGGACGCCTTACGGCCGTGATGATCTCGCCGGCGCTGCCGAAGTGGTAGCCCGCAAAGCCCGGCAGTTCGCCACTTGCCGCGCGTACGATGATCTCGCCTTCCAGCGGCAGCAATGCAGCGGCCGGGCCGTACAGGAATTGGCCCTGGACGGTGATGGCTTTGGTCTCCTCGACGGAAATCGATCGCAGGCCTGGATCAAGTTTGAGGTCGAGCCGCTCGGGGACGAAATCCTCCACCAGGAACGACGCCTGCGCAATCGGCTCGGCCTTGACATCCGTGTAGAGCTTGAGCCGCCAGGTGCCGGTCATGGCGGTCGATGCCATGTTGAGCGTCGTCGTGCGACCGCCGAGGCCCTGGTCGGGAAGGGCGATGCGGCGGAACTCGACGCCGTCGGGCCGCGAGACTATCAACGAAACGGGGAGGCTGGCCGCCTTGGCCGAGGCGTCCCGGACGAGAGCGGTCATATGGACGGGCTCGCCCGGGCGGTAGACCCCACGCTCGGTGAAGACATAGCCGTCGAGGGCGCCGGGAGCTTCGCGTCCACTGACGCCCCGGTCGGTCAGATCGAAGGCCGCCGTCCCCAGATCGAGGAACGCATAGTCCCCCGCGCCGTCGCGGAGAGGAGCTTCGGCCACGATCAGCGCCGGAGCCAATCCCCCTTCGCCGCGCTTCAATCCAGGCGCAAAGCGGGCATAGCCCGAAGCATCCGTCAGTGCCGTTGCCAGCACTTCGTTGTTGCGCGCCACGAGGCGCACGCTAATGCCTTGTTGCGGCGCGGCGCTGGCCAGCGAGCGGACGAACGTGTGCACGCCGTCCGAGGCCGTCAGCGCGGACAAGCCCAGATCCGACACGATGAACCACTGTGTGGCGCGATCCCGGCCGCTGCTGCCGTCATCGTCGGTATCGGGCTTCTTCGGAACACCGGCCGAAAGGATGTAAACGCCGGGCTCGAGCCGCGGGAGGGCCTCGCTGATCGGCAACGCTGTCGTTACGTCCTCGTTACGGCGTTCCGGGACCGAAAGCTCGCCCGACCAGATCTTGTGGCCGCTTTTCTCACGGATTTGCTCAAGCTCCTCGTGGCCCAGCTGCTTGAGGAAGTTCTCGCTGGTGGCAAACCCCGCCAAGCCGCGGTCGCCAATGCGGTAGATCTGCACGGAAATCTTGGCCGTGTTGATGCTGATGAGGGGAATTCCCTGCTGCCCACGGTTGGGCAGCACATAGGCCCGGCCCGTGAAGCGCACGGCCGGCGCACGGTCGCGGATGTGGACCGCCAGCGAGGCTGGCTTGCGCAGCGCCTCTCCGGTGTCGGCCGGCAGGCCGGAACGGATTTCGACCTCATAGCGGCGGCCGTGTGTGACGCCGTCGATGCAGACCTGCTTGCCCTCGACCGTCAAATTCTGCGGGTCGCGTCCGTCGACGCCAATAAACTTTGCCAGCTCCGCTGGACCCCCGATCGGCCGCTCGGAGAAATTCAAGCACAGGCGCGGCTCGGCGGCATCGGCATCAACCTTGTAGTCGAGCATGCGGAAGCCATGCTCGGCGCGCAGCTTCTCTAAGGCCAGTACAGTGTCGGGCGAGGCGACAAGGGTCACGCTGTCCTGCAGGGCATCGATCGCCATTCGCCACAGGGAGCGGCGTTGCAGGGATTGGGAGAGCACGGCCAGAGCTGCGGCCTGGTCAGGCGCGGCCCCAGCCCGCTCATAGGCCCGGACGGCCGCACCCGACGCGTTGGCCGGCAGGTCGTAACGCTCCGAGCCGTTGTGCTCGTCAGGGGCGATCGCAAGGTAGCCGCGCGCGAGCGCCAGCCAGGCCACGGCGTCCTTCTGATTGACGGCGAGCACGCGCATGAGCTGCCTGATGGCGCCCCGCGGGTCGGTGTTCCCCTCGGCGAGCGTAAGCGCTGTTCGCCGAACCTGATCCGGTGGTTCGATTGCGGCCTGTTTGCCCACTGCGCGGTCCGGCCGCTGCGCCTTGATCAGGGCCTCGAGCCGTTCGGCATCTTTCTGCAGCGAAGGTCTGGAAACAACCCCCGCCGTTTGCGCCAAAGGGGCCGTCGATGCCGATATAAGGAGCAAACCGCACAACAGCGCGCGCGCGAGCAGCGACATGGCTCATCTCCGACCTGATTTCGACCACTTGTAGCGGCCGAATTGCCAAACTAATTGACGCCAAAAAATGGTGACAATGAAGCCCCGGAGCGGCTGCACCGAGGAATCTTCCGGCAAAAGGCGGCAAGACCATTGTTGGCGAGGGCGCAGGTCCTCTTCAACAGCACCTCGACAGACGGCTGGGTCAGCGATAGTTTCAGGCATGGTGGCAGCGCACGGCTTACGGGACGTGGTGGGCGTCGTTCTGGCGGGCGGCCTGTCGCGGCGCATGTTCCCCGATGAGGCGCAGAGCGGCGACAAAGGCCTGCTCGATCTCGCCGGCGTTTCGATGCTTCAGCGGGTGGTCGGCCGGCTGGCGCCCCAAGTTCAGTGCGTCATTCTGAATGCCAACGGCGATGCTACCCGCTTTGCGAGCCTGGGGTTGCCGGTCGTGGCCGATAGCGTCGGCGGTTTTGTCGGACCGCTGGCGGGCGTGCTGGCGGGGATGCGCTGGGCCGACCTTCATTCGCCAGCCACCCATATCGCGACGGTCTCCTCCGACGCTCCGTTCATCCCGACCGAGCTCGTCGACCATCTTCAGCAAGCACCCAAGCCCCGTCTCCATTCGATCGCCCTTGCCCGCTCGGGCGGGGAGCTCCATCCCGTGATCGGGCTGTGGCCGGTGGCAATTGCAGACGACCTGGAGGCCTGTCTTCGCGAGGGCACCCGCAAGGTGCTTGCTTTTACCGACCGCCATGGCACGGTGCCGGTCGACTTCCCGTTCCTCCACATCGGGGGGCAGCCGGTTGATCCCTTCTTCAACGCCAACACGCGCGAGGAACTGGACGAGGCCCGCCGGCTTCTGGCATTGACGGGCGCATGAAACCGATCGCGGCCCCGGGCGGGACCCCCATTCTGGGGATTGCAGGCTGGAAGAAGTCCGGCAAAACCACGCTCACCGTCCGCCTGGTCGAGGAATTCACGCGACGCGGGTTCCGCGTGGCCACGATCAAGCACGCGCACCATACGTTCCAGATCGACGACGCCGATACCGACAGCGCGCGACATCGACGGGCGGGTGCGCGACAAGTGGCGGTTGTCTCGCGGGAGCGATATGCCATCGTCACCGAACTGCGCGAGGAGCCCGAGCCGGACTTCGCCGATGTCGTGGCCCATCTGGCGCCCGCCGACCTGATCATCGTCGAGGGCTACAAATCGGCGCCGATTGCCAAAATAGAGGCGCGTCGCGCGGCCTCCCAGACCCGTTCGCCTTTGGCGCTGGACGATGCGCTGGTGTTCGCCATCGCCTCCGACCATCCGACGGACGCACAAGGGCTGCCGGTGTTTGCGCTGGACGATATCGGAGGTTTGGCCGACTTGGTAGAAGCGCACTTGCAACTCAAAGCCAGCCCCGCCCGAGCAGCAGGAGCAGCAGCCTCGCCCGTCACCAGCGTGCCGGACTGAGCGCCGGTGCACCCGCCCGTCCGCCTTGACCGTCGCGTCGTTCTGGGCCAATCGCTCGCGGCCGCCATCGCGCTCAGCCTGTCCGCGCCAGCCAGGGGGCCAGCCTGGGGGCAATCGAGCGGCGCCAAGCCGCGTGTTCCCCCGGGTCGTGATCCGGGCGGCTTGGCCGTGGCCTTGATCGGAGCGGGCCTCGATTACAGGCGGCCCGAGATTGCAGCGCGTCTTGCTCGGGACGGGGAAGGGGAGGTGATCGGCTGGGATCTGCTGGATCATGACGCACGACCCTTCGACCGGGTCAGTCCCCCGGCTCGGCGCGCGCCTCCCGAGGCTGGCACAACGGCGGCCCGGGCGCTGCTGCAGGTTGCGCCTAGCGTTCGGCTAATCCCGGTCCGTATCCTTGATGCCGATCCGAGCAGCGCCGCAGCCGCGTTGGCCTTCGTCAGCCGCACGCCAGCCAGGATTGCCGTGCTGCTGGCCGGAACTGCGTCGGAAAGCGCCGCGGCCGATTGGGCGGTGGTCCACGGCAGGGCGCGACAGGCCCCCCATCTGCTGGTCCTCACTGCGATCCATGGCGGTCGAGGCATGACTGTGGAAGCCTCAGCGCCGAACGTGCTTGCCGCTGGTGCGGTGGACCACGCCGGGGCTGCGCGTTGGGCGGGCGATGTTGGATCAGAAGTGGGGGTGGTCGTGGACCTGCCCGAGAGCGCCAGCCCGGAACTCGCAACGCATATGGCGGCGATCGGACTAGCGGGCTTGGCGGCGCGGCTGCTCGCGGCCGAGCCTGGGATCACGGCCGCGGCACTCCGGGACCGGCTGCTGGCGCGCGCCGAACCCATTCCGGGCCGTCCTGGCCGGCGCTGGATCGTTGAGGCGGGCGCTCGGGATCGCCCGTGACTGAAATATCAACCGGTGTGCCCGATGTTCAGGCTTCGCAGGCCTATCTGCCGTTACTATTGTGGTGGCATTGATTTTCTAAAGTCTGATGTTCGCAATGGGCGACCGGATCGAGAAAAGTCGGTATCTGCGAGGGCATCGTCCGTTGTGGGACCGGCCGGGCCTGTCGGGGGTGCGGCTTGCGCCGCGCGAGATTCGCACCTGGGGCTTGCCGGCTCCGATCGGCCATAACAATGGCCCCCCGCTCTAAGGCCCCGTCAACGATGCTTTTGTCTGGTATCGCTGGAAGAAGGTCCATGCCGCGGCGTGGAAAAATCCCTCGATGGCGGTGATGAAATTCCGCATGAACCGAGCCGAAGCTGCCGGCGTGAGCTACCACGAGTACATGCTCGAGCTGCTCGATACGGGGCGGCATCTGCAACGGGGAGACGTCGAGGCGCGCCTCAGCAAGCCCGAGCCTGAGTGAACCAAGGCTCAGTTGCGCCGGTAAGGGAAGCAGCGCGCCGGATCGAGGGCTAGACCGGTGTGTTGAGCCAGACGCCGAATGGCGTCGGCATGGTCCGAGTAGGGGTCAGCGTTGTTGGGACCGACGATGACGGGCCGAAACGAGTGCTCGGTTTGTCCTTCGGGCGGAAGCATGGCCGTCACCAGACCCTGACCGGCTGCGGTCCGCAGCGTCATAAAGCGCGGCATAACGCGCCGAATATGGTCTTTTAAGCCGATATTCTGCTCGATGTAGGAGCTTGAAGCGGGTGGCCGGTAGCACTTCACCGCTTGATCATAAGCCTGGCGGAAGTGTTTCTCGACCGCATGCTGCATCAGTTTCGACTCGTTGGCGGCCTCGGCGGCCGTCTCAATTCGAAACCATGTCTGGTCGAGGGCGTCACATTCATATTGCATCATGGCCCTCCGTGAAGGATAGCGGGGCCAGCCAATGAGGGCTGGCGCCACAGCGCGTCAACACGGCGCCGAAGCCTCAACGCGTGCTGCGTCAGTCTGCAACGTCTGAGAAGATATATCGGACGTCTCTTTTGCACGCAGGCGACATTTTGCGCCATCTGAGCCGATCGCGGGAGCCGCGCAAAGGTGCCAAAGCCCAACGACGGCGGCGCGCCGGTGTCGTGCGCTTCACCGGGGCGGAGGGCCGAACACCAGCACCGCATTGAGCCCGCCGAAGGCAAATGAGTTCGACATGGTGTAGCGCACCTGCCGCTCGCGGCCAACGTTGGGCACGTAATCCAAGTCGCACTTCGGGTCGGGCTCGGTGAGATTGATCGTCGGGGGGACGAAGTTGTCCTGCATGGCCTTGATACACGCGATGGCCTCGATGGCCCCGCCGGCGCCCAGCAAGTGTCCGGTCATCGATTTCGTCGATGAGATCGACATCTTGGGAGCGTGGCCTTCGAATGCGGCTTTGATCGCATTGGTCTCGTTGACGTCATTGAGTGTCGTCGCGGTCCCGTGCGCATTCAGATAATCGATGGCCGTGGGTTCGATCTGGGCGTCCTGGAGCGCCAGTTGCATGGCGGTTCTGGGACCCTCCAGATCGGGATTGATCATGTCCTTG
>JBKJYG010000405.1:0-11467 GCA_046715905.1 Hyphomicrobiaceae bacterium
TTCAACAGCCACCGGCGAAGCGCCTTGGGTTTACCGAGGGGCTCGCAGCTCGACGAGGCGCAGCTAAGGGTTCGAAGCCCTCGAAGATCGGCGCATCCGCCCACTGCCGGGCTATGCTCAAGTCTTCAGGAGACCGAACGGTCCAAGTCAGCAGGGGCAGGTTCAGACCCTCGCGCAGGAAGCGGGTCACCGCGGTGGGCAAGGCTTTCACATCATAGGCAAAAAAGTGGGGCTCGGCTGGGCCCGATTCGATGAAGTGCGACAGGCGGAAGGCACGCTCGGGCTCCAAGGTGTCGAGCCACCATCCCTCGCCCTTGTATAATCCCGCCACGATACCACGCGGAATGGCAGGCACCAGGGCCTTGATCTCCGCCATGACGTCTGGATCAAAGGACATCAACGCCAGCGGCCCCTTGTAGCTCTTGACGTGCCGCGCGATGGCTTTGAGGAAAGCCGCACTGGGTCGATCCCATGCGCTTTTGATTTCGACGAAGAGTGGCGCCCGGCCGGCTACGACATCCAGAAGTTCGGCAAAAGTCAGGATGGCCTCGACAGAATCGCGATAGGTCAACCGTTTGAGATCGGATGGCTTGAAATCGCAGATCCTCCCGCGCGAATCGACAAGACGGCCGAGAGGCTGGTCATGGAACACCATCGGCGTGCCGTCGGCGGCAGGCTGCAGGTCACATTCAATCCCGTAGCCCGCCGCCAGTGCCGCTTCGAATGCCGGCGCCGTGTTCTCGATCAGTCCTCGGTCGGGCCGATGCAGTCCACGATGAGCGACCGGCCGAATGAAAGCTTCACGGTCGAACATGACCCTACTCCTCGCGAACTTCCACGATGGCCTCGATCTCGACGGCGGCGCCGGCGGGCAGCCCCGACACGCCCACGGCCGAGCGCGTGTGCCGCCCCGCATCGCCAAACACGGCAACGAGCAGGTCGGATGCTCCGTTCACGACCTGCGGATGATCGGTAAAGGAGGGCGTCGCACTGACGAACGCCGTCAGTTTACGATCTGCGTGACGCGATCGAGGGACCCGAGCGCGGCTTTGGCCTGCGACAGCAGATTCAAGGCACACGCCTCCGCTGCCGCCCGCCCGGCAATGATGTCGAGATTCTCGCCAAGCCGTCCGGCAATCAAGGTGCCCGTTGCGGTGCGAGAAAGCTGGCCCGAGATAAACAGCAAGGCGCCGGCGCGGTGAAACGGCTTGTAATTGGCGATGGGCGCTGGGGCGTCGGGCAAAACCCGACCGAGCGCGGCGAGACGTTGATCGATGGCGTTGCTCATCTGAAATCCGTTTCCCGCTCTCCGGTTCAGGATGCTTGTTGTATCCCGTTACGGTTACCTTAAGAGACGAGTGCGAGCTTTGTTGAACTCTTCACTCGATCATGATTTGACCATCTTTGGCGTGCGTCCGAGAACTTTGCAACGGCTTCGCCGTTCACCTGCTGCAGCCTCGGGCGGACGCGGCAGAGACAGCGTTCGAACCCCCGCATTGGCGACGACATCGGAGGACATATGTTGAATAAGGCACGTTCTTGCGTGCAGGCGGCTGTGGCTGCTTTAATTCATGTCGCGCTGCTGACGCAAGGTGCGCAAGCGCAGCCCCAAGTCGCCGGTAAAACGGTCATGCTGGCCCCGCATCGCGCCGTCTACGACATTCTCCTGGACCAGTCGCGGGGGGGCTCCGGGGTCAGTGATATGTCCGGCCGCATGGTCTATGAGCTGCTCGGCTCGGAGTGCGAGGGGTTCACGCAGAACATGCGGTTCGTGACCCGGACGACCAATCAGGAAGGGCTGACGTCCGTCACGGACATGCGCTCGAACAGTACCGAGGATGCGCAGGCCAAGACCTTCCGGTTTCATTCCACCCAGTACAAGGACGGCAAGCTCTCCGAAACGACGGTCGGAGATGTCGTCCGGGCCGATCCCGCCGGCGAAGGCAAAGTTGAACTGACCAAGCCGGAAAAAAAGGAAATTGCCCTCAAGCAGAACGTGCTGTTCCCGATCCAGCACTCGATGGCGTTGCTTGCGGCCGCGAAGAACGGCAGCACCATTTTCCAGGCCGATCTTTATGACGGCTCGGAAAAGGGCGAAAAGGTCTACGGCACCACGGCCTACATCGCCCAGCCGCGGCCGCCGGGTCACAATAAAAAATTGCGCGCGGTGCCGCCGGCGTCGGTGCTTGATGATCTGCGCAGTTGGCCGGTGTCGATCAGCTACTTTGAACCGGGAGCAACCGAAAGGGATGCCGTCCCGGCTTATGAGCTCGCGTTCCTTTATTTTGAAAACGGCGTCTCGCGCCGATTGTATATCGACTATGGGGATTTCTCGATCCGGGGCACGCTGAGCGCGATCCAGTTTTTGGAGCCCGGCCGCTGCGATGCCAAGCCGTAGCCATCGCTGCTTCCCACGCATCGCTGTCAGGCGACGGCCGCGATGCCCTTCGCCAGCCGGTCGAGTTGCGGCAGAACCTTGTCCGCCGGTTCGGATTCGATGCTGATGCAGATGCGTTCAAGACCCGCGTCGCGGTAAGCCGGCCAGGCGCCCGGGTCGTGCTCCGCGCCGAATGCGGTAATCGGTATTGACCGCCCTGCGGACTTCTCCATCTCGCGGAACTCGCCGAGCCGGTCCAGGAGCCTGTAGGTCGGCCGGCGCGCATGGGGCATCCAACCATCCCCGAAGGCCAAAGCGCGACGCGCCCCGTAAGGTAGCCCGCCGCCGACCAGGATCGGCGGATGCGGTTTCTGGACCGGCTTCGGCCATGTCATCATCGGGCCGAATCTTACGAAGTCACCGTGGAACTCCGGCTTCGATTTGGTCCAGATGACCCGCATCGCCTCGATTCTCTCGTGCAGGACTTTGTTCCGCTGCTTGAAGTCGGTTCCATGATCGGCCATCTCCTCGGCATTCCAACCCGAACCCACGCCAAACAAAAAGCGGCCGCCCGAAATCTGGTCGAGGCTTGCCACCTGCTTGGCGGTCTGGATCGGATCACGCTGAGGCACCAGGCAGATGCCGGTCGCAACCTTCAAGCGTTTGGTCACCGCCGCTGCCGCGCTGAGCACCATGAACGGATCCATCACGTCATAGTATTTTTTCGGCAGGTCGCCGCCTTGGGGAAAGGCCGACAGGCGCGACAGGGGAATATGGCTGTGCTCGGGAGCCCAGTAGGACTCGAAGCCCCGCTCCTCCAGAGCGATCGCCAGCGCGGTCGGCGAGATCGCATAGTCCGTCGAGAACATAGCCACGCCGATGTACATGTCCGCCCTCCGTTTGTCGCAGGTCCTTACGGTATTCGAGACAGCGCCCGGGGTGGCGCTATCTCAGTCCGCCCGCGCGGCGATCAGGATCAGCTCATCGAGCATGAAGCCAAGCTTGCCGTCGGTCTCGGAGGGACGCAGAAAACTTTTCAGCGCCGGAGGGGCCTCGTCGAGCATGGCGCGCAGCCGCGTTACAACGTCTCCCGGCGCGTTCATGGTTTTAACCCAGCTTGCGAAATCCATCGCCTTGGCTGCGTGCTCGTGATGCCGCAGCGTCAGGCCGGTTGCCTCAATCAATGCCAGCCATGCCGAGGTGGTCAGCGCACAGCCATGACTGGGGTCGCGGTGCTTTTCGAAAGCATTGTAGCCAGCGGCGGCATCGCGCAGTTCGACGCTCGAAAAATCCGACAGGATCTCGGCGTCCGGCGACACATTGTCGACCAATGCAAAGAGACCGCCAACTTTGAGCACACGCCGGACCTCCCCCACAAAGCCTGCAACATCGGGAAAGTGATGCGGCGCGATGCGGCAGGTTACGAGATCGAACGTCGCATCCGGGAATGGCAAAGCCTCGGCATCGGCGATTGCCGTTTCCATGTTCGCCAGGCCCTTCTCCGCCGCGAGCTTTTGCGCCTGCACCAGCATTTCGGGGGTGAGATCAATGGCGATGACCTTGGCCACATGCGGCGCAAAGATAGCCGCCGCGTGCCCAGCTCCGGTTGCCACATCGAGCGCCAGCCAATGCCGTTCCGGCTGCACGAGTTCGACGAGCCGGGCCAGGCTCGCCCCCTTGGCATGCACCGTCGATGTCAGATAGGCGGCGGCGTTGGCACCAAATTGCTGCTGGACGAGCGTTTTCGACATGGGTGCACCCTATCCTGCCGGCGGCGGCCTTTGAAATGCGGCTCCGGCCAGTGACGCTACCACGCCCGAAGCGGGCATGTCCCGCCGAGACCACGATGCCCAGAAGCGCCGCTTATCAGCCGGCCGCCGACAAGGTCGCCAAAGCCGTCATGAGGCGATCGACGTCGTGCTCGCTGGTCCACAGATGCGGAGAGATGCGGATCGTAGTCCCGCGCAGGGATAGATAGACATCGCGCGCTTCGAGACGCGCGCCAGCGTCGGCCGGGAGAGCAAAGGGCGCCCGCAAGCCAATGAAGTGGTTCGATCGGACGCTCTCAAGCGGCACCCGGAAGCCAAGTGCCTCCGCCTCGCGCGCGATCCGATCAATGAGCGGAGCCAGCGATTGCCCGATGGCGGCAGGGGTCCAGTCAAGCACCAGGTGCAGCGCGGTCTCGGCCATGGGCATCAGGGCGAAATTGGCCCGCTCACCAACATCGAAACGGCGGGCGCCGGGCATCCAGCCTTCGTTGTAGTGCAGCCTGCCGTTGGACCAGACATGACCCTTGTCGGCGTCGCGGCGATTGTTCGTGTGGACCTCGAGCGGCGCCCCGTCCTGCCGCTCAGGGGCGACGTAGAGGAACGAAAAGCTGTAGGGACCAAGCAGCCATTTATACCCCGCGCAAACGAGGTAATCGGGCCGAACGCGCCGCACATCGAACGGCCGCGCACCCACCGACTGCGTGGCATCGACGATGAAGGTCGCCCCGACGGCGCGACAGCGTCGGCCGAGCCGTTCCAGATCGAGCGTGCGCCCGTCGGCCCAATGGCACTGCGGCAGCGTCACCAACCCCGCGCGCTCATCGATGGCCGCCTCGACGGCGCCGGTCCAATCCTCATGATCGGGCAGGGGCACCGTGACGATCTCGACGGCACCGCGCGCTGCCAGATCCCGCCACGGCAGCACGTTGTTGGGATACTGGTTCTCCAACACGATGATGCGCCGGCGTTCGGGGCTGAACTGAAGGTTTCTGGCCGCCACGGCCAGCCCATAGCTCGTCGCCGGCACCAGCGCAATGTCGCCCGGCTCTGCATGGATGAGCCTCGCAAACAGCGCCCGCACGCGCTCGGCTGGCGCGAAGAAATCGTCGTGGCGAATGGTCCAGGGTCGAGACTTGGCGGCCACCCCGGCTTCGCCGGCGGCCCGCACGGGTTTGGGAATGGCCGACACATAGGCGCAATTGAAGTAGGCAACGTTTTCGGGGATATCGAACAGGTCACGCTGGCAAGGGATCATGGCGGTCGTCCGGCACATCGGCGTTCACGGTGCAGTCAAGCGGCCCACACTTTGGTGGGCCTCGACGTTCGCAAGCGCCGCTTAGGTGGCGCGCGTTTGTGTCTTACCGGGTTTCATGCGCCGCGCGAAGCGGCTACGTTCAGGGACGAAATCACAAGCTGGCGGCACCCTCGGCCGGACCGGCAATACAGATTGGACGCGACCGATGTCCGCCATCAGATCGATTTGCGTCATTGGCGGCGGGGCCTGGGGTACGGCGCTGGCGCAAACCGCCCGGCTCGCGGGTCGCGACGTGATACTGTGCGCGCGCGAACCCGAGGTGGTCGACGAAATCAATCGAGAGCATCGCAACTCGGCATTTCTGCCCGGCGTGATGCTGGAGGCGGGCCTTACTGCCTCAACCGATATGGCGCATGCGGCCCGCGCAGACGCCATCCTGATGGTGGCGCCGGCCCAGCATGTCCGCTCGGCGACGGCCGAACTCGTGCGCCATATTCGGCCGCACACCCCGGTAGTGATTTGCGCGAAGGGGCTCGAGCAATCGACCGGCAAGCTGATGGGCACGGTGCTCGACGAGGCCGGACCAGGGCTGAGGCAGGCCGTGCTTTCGGGCCCGAGTTTCGCCGCCGACGTGGCGCGGGGCCTGCCCGCGGCGCTGACGCTCGCGTGTGCCGACGAAGCGCTCGGCCAGCCGCTGGCCGAAGCCATCGGCTATCGCAATTTCCGCCTCTATTGGTCGTCCGACCTCATCGGCGTGCAATTGGGAGGCGCGCTGAAGAACGTGCTCGCAATCGCCGCCGGCATTGTTGCTGGGCGGGAACTTGGCGCCAGCGCGCACGCGGCACTCGTCACGCGGGGGTTTGCCGAAATGCGGCGGCTGGGAGCGGCCCTGGGCGCCCGGCCTGAAACACTCTCGGGACTGTCTGGATTGGGCGATCTGCTGCTCACCTGCGGCAGCCCGCAATCGCGCAACATGAGCCTGGGGCATGCGCTTGGGCAGGGACAGACGCTCGAGGCTGTCCTGGGCGCGCGACGCTCGGTTGCCGAGGGCGTCTACACGGCTGCGGCCGTGGTCAAGGTTGCCGCCGAGCATGGCGTCGAGATGCCGATCGCGTCCGCCGTGCATGCCATTGTCGAAGGTACGCTCGACGTTGACACCGCAATCGACGCGCTGTTGTCGCGGCCGTTTCGTGCCGAGGCGTGATGGATCAGGCCGCGAGAACACGACGAAAGTTTCGGGCGGACGGGCTCAGCGATCCTCTTGCGAGGGCCGCGCGCAAACCCGTCGAACATAGTTGGCATAGTCCGAGCCGCCCAGACGACGCAGCCACGGCTCCATCTTTTCGAGCGTCGTAAAGCCCTGACGGATGGCGATCTCCTCGGGGCAGCACACTTTCAGGCCCTGCCGCTTCTCGATGGTGGCGATGAACTGGCCCGCTTCCGAGAGGCTGTCGAAGGTCCCGGTATCAAGCCAGGCGTAACCTCGGCCCATGCGCTCGACCGTGAGGCGGCCAGCGTCCAGATAGCGCCGGTTGAGATCGGTGATTTCCAGCTCGCCGCGGATCGACGGCCGGATCTCACGCGCGTATCGCAGCACGTCGTTGTCGTAGAAATAAAGTCCCGTCACCGCCCAGCTCGATCGCGGCTGCTCTGGTTTCTCCTCGATCGAGAGCGCCCGAGCGTGACCGTCGAACTCAACCACGCCATAGCGCGCCGGATCGGAGACTTCGTAGCCAAACACGGTCGCGCCGTGCGGGCGGGCGACGGCCCGTTGCAGCAGCTCGACGAGGCCGTGGCCATAGAAAATATTGTCGCCCAGGATGAGGGCGCACGAGCCCGCGCCGATGAAGGCCTCGCCGATCATGAAGGCCTGCGCGAGCCCTTCCGGTTGCGGCTGCACGGCCCAGGAGATTTCGAGGCCGAACTGACGGCCATCGCCGAGCAGATGCTGGAACAAGGGCTGATCGGCCGGAGTGGTGATGATCAATATCTCACGCAAACCGGCCAGCATCAGCACGGAGAGGGGATAATAGATCATCGGCTTGTCGTAGACGGGCAAGAGCTGCTTCGACAGGGCCAAGGTCAGCGGATACAGCCGCGTCCCGCTGCCCCCGGCCAGGATGATGCCTTTCATCGTGGTATCCGTGTTCCCGCGCTCAACTCGTGCTCCGGGCGTTTGACGAGGCCCAGGCGCTGCCCCTGGTACACCCGCTGGCGCAAGGGCCGCCACCAGGCCTCGTTGTCGAGATACCAGGCCACGGTTTTCTCAAGGCCAGTCTCGAACGTCTCACCTGCGCGCCAACCGATCTCGGTTTCGAATTTTGTGGGGTCGATCGCGTAGCGCCGGTCATGCCCCGGCCGGTCCTCGACCAGCGTGATCAGCGAGCGCCTGGACGTTGTTCCCGGTCGAAGCCGATCCACGATTTCGCAGATTTTTTCCACGACTTCGATGTTGGTGCGCGTGGCCCGGCCACCAATGGCGTAGGTCTCGCCGACCCGCCCTTTCTCCATCACCAGCGCCAGCGCTCGGGCGTGGTCCTCGACGTAAAGCCAGTCGCGCTCATGAAGGCCATCCCCGTAAACCGGCAGCGACCGGTTCTCAAGCGCGTTGAGAATGACCAGGGGAATGAGTTTTTCCGGGAACTGATAGGGGCCATAGTTATTGGAGCAGTTGGTCGTGATGACCGGCAATCCATAGGTCGCATGCCAAGCAGCGACAAGGTGATCGGATGCCGCCTTGCTGGCGGAATAGGGTGATCGTGGATCGTAGCGCGTGGCTTCGGTGAAAAAGTGACCCGGCGGCAGGCTACCGAAAACCTCGTCCGTGGAGACGTGCAAAAGTCGAAACGTCGCCCGTTTGGCAGCCGATAGCCCCGCCCAGTACGCGCAAGCAGCCTCAAGCAGCGTGAAAGTGCCAACAATGTTGGTACGGATGAAGTCAGATGGCCCCGAGATCGAGCGATCAACGTGCGTTTCCGCCGCAAGATTGAGGATCGCTCCTGGCTGGCTGTCGGCGATGAGGTGTGCGAGCGCCGCGCGGTCGCAAATGTCCAGGTGTACGAACCGATAGGCGGGTGAACCGTCCACAGCGGCGAGCGAGGCGGGATTGGCTGCATAGGTGAGCTTGTCGACATTGACAACCGACCAGCCCCGGTCGAGCACCAGATGCCGGCAGACCGCCGATCCAATGAACCCCGAGCCCCCAGTCACCAGCACGCGCATGCGGTAGTTCCCCGTCTACATTGCTGCGCGCCCGACCCTTGTCGATGCCCGTGCATGGCTAGAATGAAGCACTGCATTGGTTCAATTTTGGTTGCGATTGGTCTTTTTCCGACAACACGGGCTGTCGTCCTGCCAACGGCCACGCAATCTTGAGATCCGAATCATCCCAGGCGATCCCCTTATCATGCTGGGGGGCATAGTAGGCGGAGACCTTGTAAATGATCTCGCAATCGGGCTCGAGTGTCAGGAAGCCGTGGGCAAATCCGACCGGCACGTACAACTGAGTGCCGCCGTCCGCCGACAGGGTGGCCGCTGCGTAGCGGCCGAATGTTGGCGAGAAGCGCCGCAGATCGACCGCCACATCCCAGATCCGGCCACGCACAACGCGAACGAGCTTGGCTTGCGCCTGGGGGGGAGACTGGAAGTGCAGGCCGCGCAAGGTCCAACTCCCGACGGAATGGGAGTGGTTCTCCTGAACGAACACGTCATCAATTCCGGCAGCTTGGAACGCACGGTGGCTGTAGCTCTCGGAAAGAAAGCCGCGCGCATCTTGGTGCCGTCTCGGCGTCAGAAGCTTGACATCGGGAATCTCGAGCGTGACCACGTCCAATATGCACTCTCCCCGACCCAGAGCATCCCAAGCGGATGGTGTCCGCTCCAATTTTCGCATGCGGGACGCCAATGGATTGCCCGACCACGGCGGACGAGCTTGACCGCCAAAACCGCGGCGCGGCAGCCGCGCAGAAATCCGACGCTAGCGAACTCCGGCCGGCCCTCACCGTTGCGTGCGCCGCCCGATGCTGGGCAGCATGCGCCTGAGCACGCCATCCTGGCGGATGAAATAATGATACATGGCAGCCGCAATATGCACGCCCGCCACGAGCAGCAACAGGATGACGGCATACCTGTGCACAAGGAACACAGTTTCCGCCATCGCCTTGTCCTCCTGCGTCAGGGCTGGGAGCGAGAACAGGCCGAAAACGCTACGGGCCCCGTAGAGCGAAACGCCGAACAGTCCGAGCAGAGGGATCGCGAACAGCAGAGCATAGAGCGTCCAATGGTTGAGGTGGGCCGCTGCACGTTGCCACCATTCAAGGGTAGGCTCGTCCGGGGGCGCACCTTGCTTCAGGCGCCAAGACAAGCGGGCCACCACCAGCCAGAGCAAGAGAAAACCCGACAGCTTGTGCAAATCGTAGAGCCGCCCGGTCCACGCATCGAAATTCGTGACCGATCCCCGGTAGACCATGTAAAAACCAAGCGCGGGCATCAAGACAACAAAGGCCACCGTTATCCAGTGGAAGGCGCGTGCCTTGGGATCGTAGACGGCATCTCCGGCGACCGGGGTACGCGAGCGTTGTTCCATTGGCCGCTCCTTGCGTGAGTCTTCGGCGCTGAGGCTCGTCACGAGATCACCGGATCGGTTAACACACACAAGCGGCGTCTTCCACAACATGCTGAGGATGTCCCGAGGTTTCTTTCAGGCCGCCAAGACCGACTCCGATCTCAAAGCGTCGCTTCCGGATCTAAGGACCCATGGACAGCTCTCTCTCAGCGGCCCGAAACTTCCGCGATGCCAGGAGCACAGGGGCGACTGAAATGCCGCCCGCGCCGGTTGCGCCGCTGCTGCCGGTCGTGGCCGCCTTTCTGGCTTTATTTGCCGTGATGACTTGGCCCTGGCTCCTCGGCTACGTGACCATTCCATGGGACGCCAAGGCGCATTTCCAACCGCAGATTCAGTTTCTGGCCGAGAGTTTTGCGCGGGGCGAGTGGCCGTGGTGGAATCCGTTCGTGTTTTCCGGCCAGCCCCAGGTTGCCGATCCACAGTCCATGATATTCTCGCCGCCGTTCCTCCTGCTGGCGCTGCTCGATCGGGCGCCGAGCCTGCGCGCCGTCGACGCCACCGTACTGGCCAGCATGGCGGCAGGCGGAGTGGGCCTCATCGTTTGGTTTCACGATCAGCGCTGGCATTGGGCCGGCGCGCTCATCGCCGCGCTGGTCTTCAGTTTCGGGGCGGCAATGGCGTGGCGCATGCAGCACACGGGACAAGTGTTGAGCTTGGCGTACTGGCCCTGGGTACTGCTCGCCCTCGATCGCGCACTGCAGCGACAATCGCTGGTCGCCGGGGGGCTGGCGGGTGTTGTTGCGGCGTTCATGGTCCTCGGCCGCGACCAGGTGGCGCTCCTTTGCGTCTACATGCTGATGGGCCGCGTCTTCTGGTCCTGGAGCACGGCGGAAAAGCCGCTCGCCTCGTTCCGCCAAAGCCTTCCGCCGTTGCTGGTCGGGGCGCTTGCCGGCGTCATGATCGTGACGATTCCCGTTTTGATGACGGTGCTCCTGGCGGGAGGCTCCAATCGCCCGGTGATCGACTTCCAGGGTGCCGGGAGCGGCTCGCTGCATCCAGCCCAGTTGCTCACCGCGGTGCTGCCATCGCTGTACGGTGCCGCCGGCCACATGGAAGCCTATTGGGGGCCGCCTAGTTTTACGTGGCACGATACCGGGCTCTACACCGCCCAGAACGTCGGGCAGATGTATGTCGGCGCCCTGCCTCTCCTGCTGATCGTGCTTGCAGCGTTCCAGGGTCGCCTGTGGCACCGCGAGATTCGCTTTTTCACGGCCGCGTTTCTCCTGATGCTGCTCTACGCACTGGGTTGGTATACGCCGGCGTTCCGGCTGTTCTACGAGGCCCTGCCGGGTGTCGATTTCTACCGGCGTCCAGCCGACGCGGTGTTTCTGATGGGAGCGCTCGGCGGGATTTTGGCGGGGTTTGCAACGCACCTGTTGTTTGTCTGTCCCTGGCGGCGGCCAACACGGACGGCGCTGGCCGCTACGCTGCTGGTCGTCACG
>JBKJYG010000406.1:0-8528 GCA_046715905.1 Hyphomicrobiaceae bacterium
GCCTGGAAAGCCTGGCGGCCGTCCCGCGGAAGGCGGGTCAGGGGCTCGGTCACCGTCAGCTCCGCTGGAGCATGTGTCTTAACGGTCTCTTAAGAAAATGCCCGGACAGTCCGGATTGATTGAACAGTTTGTAAACGTCTGCCTGCTTAAGTCTGCGTGAATACCAGACTGGATAGCATGATGACTCTGGTGCTGATCGATGATCAAGGAGAGGTTTGGGACGGATCGTCCCGGAAGCTCCGCGAAGCGTTCGACAGTCCCCGCTCAGGCGGCGAGTTCGTCGACTACGCTGTGATGAATCTCGGGTTCATTGCCGCGAACATCTACCGGAACTCTTGCCAGCTGCGTCTGCGCCCCGACTTTATCGGCGATCATGCGTTCCGGGGCTTGCGCAAGTGGCTTCGCAGCACGCCGTTCGACCGTCTCATGATCAGTTGGTTTCAGAAGGAATGGACCTTCGAGCTGCTGAGCGCGGGCGGCGCTGCCTTGGTCCGCATCGAAACATTGCTCGCCACGGCGCGGGCCCAGCAGCCGTCACAGTTCCTGTCGCAGCCAAGGACGGCCGCCGCCCTCAAGTCGGACAGCCCCGTCTTCCAGATCGTCACGGACTGGCAGCATCTGGTGCAACCCGGGGCGCGCAATGCTTTGAACGATCTGCTTGGGAAGGCGTTCGGCGAGCGGCATGTGATCGTGAAGCACGATGCGCCGGGCGCCGGGATCGTCTTTCACTCCATCGGCAGGGATCTTTTCTCGGAATATGACACCTGGCGCACGTGCGCCGTCGGCGCGCCTGTCGACGAGCTGCCGGACCGGGTCTATGGCCGCTGGATCTCCAAGGTCTACGCCGATGTGTTGCGCGAGGAGAAGCCCAGGATCGAGGACGTCGATGCGATCGTGCGATGGCCACATGCAGGCCGCACCCGCATGCGCTACAAGCGCGTGCTGCTGCCGGTGCAGACCTCAGAGGGCCAGCTTCTGGTTTGCGGGTCGATCCTGGACAACGCGATCGATTTGCGCGTCGCCGCCGGCTAGGTAACTGCGGTAGAACTCCAGCTCTTCTGCCGCCGTCGACCAGATCAGCGCGAGCCGCAGCGAGCCTCCGCGGACGACGGGGCTATTGACGAGGGTGATATCCCACTCGACGTTTCTGTAGCCAGCCCGTGCCGCCACCTTCGAGGCCACATTGGCTTCGCCCATGAAGCTGAAGACGATGTCTGGGTTCCAGCGGGTGTAGGCGCACGCTCGGACCGCGCGACCGAAGATGTCGACCATCCCGCGCTTGCGGTAGTCCGGATGATACCAGACCGCCCCGCTGAAGGCGGCTCGCCCGACCAGGGTTTCGGCCGACGGAGCGGTGACGATGATCGCCTCTCCGGGCGCCCGTTGACGGACTGGATCGTGATAGAAGAAATTCAGGCCTTCCAATTGCTGTTTCATGGTGCGTTGGGTAAGCAGCATGAGACACACGGCCTGACAGGTGACAACCTTGCCCGACGCGTTGCGTCCCAAAAGCGCAAACGATCGATCGGGCCCAATGCCGCTCAGGGCAGGATCGAACAGGGGAAACAGCGGCAGCCAACTGTCCTTGTTCTGCCGATTGACCTCGACCAGAGCCTCGAGAGGCTCGAATGACAACGTGACGCCGCGTTCTCTGAGCTCGTCATCGGCCTTGAGGAACAGCGGGCCGAAGAGGTCGGCTGGACCATAGTCGATCCGGATATCGGACAGGAAGCTGCGTCTGGGGCGAGGGGCGGCGGTTTGGGCCTGTGTTGACGGGACGCGGGCAACTGGATCTTTGGGAAATGACTTCACAACCGACATGCAAGGGCGCCTCTGCCGTTCGTTTTCGACACTTTTCTACACTAATTATTAACTACCAAGCGGAATCGATCATGTTCGTTCCAAAGCCTGCGTGGCTGGGCGGCTCTGGGCTCAAGCTTGACCCGTCCGCGCGCTCGCGAGACAAGGTGCGCAATGTCGACCGGCGACCCATCACGAGACAGCCACGCTGACCCGGCCTCAACTCCGGGCCACCCGGACGCGGCGTGTCCGGGCCATGAGGAAACGCCACCTGGGCCTGAGGCCCATTCCGGAGGGGAGCCCGAGCGGGAGGTTCCAGCGCCCCCGGCCACGGGGCCGCAGGTCGTGGCGCATTATCTCAAGCGCCTGCCGAGTTCGCCCGGCGTCTACCGGATGCTTGATCGCGAGGGCGGGGTGATCTACGTCGGCAAGGCCCGCAGCCTCAGAGCCCGGGTCTCGAATTATGCCCGGCTCGGCGGTCACACCAATCGCATCGCCCGCATGATCGCCTCCACCGCGTCGATGGAGTTCGTCACCGTGCGCACGGAGGCGGAGGCGCTACTGCTCGAGGCCAACCTGATCAAGCGGTTCCGGCCTCGCTTCAACGTGCTGATGCGGGACGACAAGTCGTTCCCCTACATTCTGATCCGGCGCGACCACCGGGCGGCACAGATCCTGAAGCATCGGGGCGCACGCAGCACCAAAGGCGACTACTTTGGTCCGTTCGCATCGGCGGGCGCCGTCAATCGAGCCGTCAACACGCTGCAACGCGCCTTCCTGCTGCGGTCCTGCTCCGACAGCGTGTTCGAGAGCCGGACCCGTCCTTGCCTGCTCTACCAAATCAAACGCTGCTCGGCGCCATGCACCGGCGAGATCAGTGATCAGGACTATGCGATGCTGGTGGACGAGGCGCTGCAGTTTCTTCGCGGCCAGAGCCACGAGGTTCGCGCCGGTCTCAAAGCCATGATGCTGGAGGCCTCCGACCGGCTCGAGTTCGAGCGGGCAGCTGGATTCCGCAACCGATTGCAGGCTGTGGCGCACGTCACCTCGGATCAGGCCATCAACCCTGACGGCATCGAAGAGGCCGATGTATTCGCGGCCGCGCAGGAGGAGGGCCAGACCTGCGTCCAGGTGTTTTTCTTCCGGTCCGGGCAAAATTGGGGCAATCGCGCCTACTTCCCGAAGGCCGATCGGTCACTCCCCGTCGAGGAGGTGCTGGAAAGCTTTGTCGCCCAATTTTACGACGATAAGCCCGTGCCGCACCTGGTGCTGCTCAGCCATAACTTCGCGACCCGCGAGTTGATGGAGGAGGCGCTGACCAGCAAGGCGCAGCGCCGCATCGAAATCCGCGTGCCCCAGCGAGGCTCCAAGACGGGTCTTCTCGAGCATGCCGTGCTCAATGCGCGCGAGGCGCTCGGACGTCGTCTGGCCGAGAGCTCGTCGCAGCGGCATCTGCTCGAGGCGCTGGCTGAGCTTTTCGGGCTGCCGGCGGTGCCGCGCCGGATCGAGGTCTATGACAACAGTCACATCATGGGAACCAACGCTGTCGGCGCGATGATCGTGGCTGGTCCGGACGGCTTTGCCAAAGCCCATTACCGCAAGTTCAACATCAAGTGGGACGCCACGGCTCCGGGTGACGATTACGCGATGATGCGCGAAGTTCTCACTCGGCGCTTCAAGCGCCTGGCGGCGGAGGAAGGCAGCGTCCGAGTGCCGGGGGAGGCGGTGGCCGAGGCTGAGGCCGGAGATGCCGAGGCATCGGCCGCGCGAGCCTCAATTTCCCGAGAGGTTCCCGAACAGGTTGAACTCGTCGATCCCGGCATTACCGAGCATGACGCCCCTATCGAGATCGCGACCGATGCCGCCGCGACCTTTGACGATGCCGTTGACACGGCATCCCTGGCCGCGCCTGTCCCGCTGCCGGACGAGGCAGAATTGGCGGAGCTGCCCAGCCGGCCCGATCTTGTCCTGGTGGATGGCGGCGCCGGCCAGCTCGCGGTCGCCCGGGAGGTGTTCGATAGCCTCAACATCACCGGCGTCGCCATGATCGGGGTGGCCAAGGGGCCTGACCGCGATGCCGGCCGCGAGCACTTTCATCTACCCGGACGCGATCGTTCCCTGATGCTCGAGCCGCGCGATCCCGTGCTGTATTTTGTGCAGCGCCTGCGCGACGAGGCGCATCGCTTCGCCATCGGCACGCACCGCGCCAAGCGCGCAAAGTCTCTGGGTGCCAATCCACTGGACGACATCGCGGGCATTGGGCCGCGCCGCAAACGGGCCCTGCTCACCCATTTCGGGTCGGCAAAAGGCGTGTCGCGCGCCGGGCTCGAGGATCTCAAGGCGGTGCAGGGCATTTCGGCCGAAATGGCGCAGAAGATCTACGATTTCTTCCACGTGCGGAGTTCCTAAACCGCTTGGCCGCAACTAACGGTGCCTCCCTGCAAAGGCGGCTGGAACTGTCGGTCATCAGCCCACGTTTTATCGGATGACCCGCGGGTTTCCGAAATACTGGAGGATCGCCCACCGCAGCGCCTTGGGGCTTGCGGCCCTGGTGCTGCAAGGCTGCGATCTGCCGCGCGATGCCGGCGGCACCCTGGAGCGGGTGCGCGGTTCGTATTTGCGTGTGGGGATGGTGGCGTCCGAGGCTCACGTCGATGCCGGCTCGGTCACGTTGGTGGGTCAGGACCGGGCCATGATCGAAGGCTTCGCTGGAAGTCTCAACGCCGCTGTGCAATGGCGGCGCGGGGCGGCCGAGACACTCTACCGCGCTCTCGAGGTTCGCGACCTTGACGTCGTGGTGGGCGGGGTTGATTGCGATTCGCCCTGGTCGAAGCGCATTGCCCTGTCACGCAAGGTCGGCACGTTTCCCGGTCCAGCCAAGGCGCACCGCTGTTTTGCAACGCCACCGGGCGAGAATGGCTTCCTGCTGGCGCTCAATCGTTTCATCGTCGCGGCGAACGTAAGCGAGCGGCCATGACCCTTGGTCAGATGCCTCCGGACCTGAAGCAGAAGCTGCGCCAAGCGCGGCGGCTGGCCTGGATCACGATAGGGTTCATGTCGCTGACCGTCGTCATAATGGGGCTGGTTATGGGATCATCGCAGGCCATGCGAACGGCCTGGGTCGAGGATATCCTCAGCCTCGTGCCGCCGATCGTGTTCCTGATCGCCACCCGACTGGAGGATCGGTCGCCCACAGCCCTCTACCCATTTGGCTTCAGGCGCACGCACAGCATCGCCTTTCTCGTGGCGGCGGTGGCACTCGTCGCCATGGGCGCGGTGTTTGCCTTCGAGGCCGTGATGACGCTCGTGATGCAAGAGCGTCCGTCGATCGGCAGCTTTACGCTGTTCGGCCGCGAAATCTGGCAAGGCTGGCTGATGATCGCGGCGCTCATCGTCACCGTCATCCCGCCGGTCATTCTTGGCCACCTCAAGCATGAACTGGCCAAGCCGCTGCGCGATAAGGTCTTGAACACCGATGCCTTGATGAACAAAGCCGACTGGATGACGGCTCTAGCCGGCGTTTCAGGGATTGTCGGCATCGCGCTGGGCTACTGGTGGGCGGATGCGGCCGCAGCTTTGATCATTTCGGTCGACATCGTGTTCGATGGTGCAAGGGCTGCGCGCATCGCCGTCGCGGAACTGGCCGACAGCGTCCCGCGCGCCCTTGATTCGCCGCGAGTTGATGATGACGCGCTGCGGATCCATCGGCAGGTCAGCGCCATCCCGGGCGTGCGCGGGATTCGCATGCGCGAGACGGGCCGGATGATCGATGTGGTGATCGAGACCGATGGAACGGCGTCAATCGATGATGCCGTGCTCGAGGCGGCGATCGGTCATGATGCCTGGCGGATTGCAAACATCACGTTCGCGGTGCGTAGCAACGCGACGAAGCAGGCGCTCGACGTGGCGAACGCCCGCACCTCGCGTCACTGGACCCCGTGGACGGCGCTGCCGGGACAACCGCGCTGAAGATCCGTCGATGTTAAGGTCGATCCCGAGAAGGCGACGGGGTTTTGCGGTCTCAGGCCTGGGGCTTCGGCGACGCCCTTTCGACCGGTCCGCCCGCATCTTTCCAGCCCTTGAACCCGCCCAGGATGTGCGCGACGGGCTTCAATCCCATGTCCTGCACCGTTTTGGTGGCCAATGCCGATCGCAGGCCGCCGGCGCAGAAGAATACGAACTTTTTGTCCTCGCCAAACACCGGCTTGTAGTAGGGGCTCTGCGGGTCAACCCAGAATTCCAGCATGCCGCGCGTGCAACTCAGCGCGCCGGGAATCTTGCCATCGCGCTCCTGCTCGCGGGGATCGCGGATGTCGACCAGCAGGACGTCCTCCCGGCCGGCCAGCTTCACGGCGTCCGCCGCTTTGATCTCTTCAATCTCGCGCTTGGCCGCATCGACGAGCGATTTCGAGCTGGTGGTGATGGTCTGCGGCATTGCTGTCTCCTTGAATGCGGTCTGGGATCTGAGCAGAAGGTAGTGGGTTTGCCGGCCCTGGAACAGAGGCGGCTTCCTGAGAGGTTGGAGCCATGCGCCATCGCTCGGCTTGCGCATCGGCCGCAAGCCCGCCATGTTCCGCGCCTTATCTGCACGGGATTGATTCTGGACCGCATCATGTATGCTCGAACCGTTAGTCTGTTGGGGATCGGGCTTCTCACCCACGCGTGCGCTGCGGCTTTGCCCGGCTATACGCCGCCGTCGCCGAAATTGGACAGGATTATCGCGCTGCAACCCAAGGGGGGCGGCTTCAATGAGGATGGTTCGTATTACCTGACCGATCAGGAGCAGAAACTCGACTGCAAGCAGCTCACCGGCTCCATTAAAGTCAAGATCCTGCAGATCCGGGAGGCCGGCGGCCGTGTTGCCCCGACGGCCGCGGCGTCGGTGGCCCAGCAAGCGGCCCGGCCCATCAAGGGCGGGACGACCTATGCGGTCGATCTGCAGGACGACGCGGTGAAGGATCGGGCTCGACTGGTCCGGCTCAATCAGGAACTCGCGGCCAAGGGCTGCAAATCCTACAATCTCGAGACGGAATTGAAACCGGGCAATACGTTGCCGCCCTCGCCATCGGTAGAAGCCAAGAAACTTTGAGCAGGCGCCAGCGGGCCGACTTGAAGCGGCCCTTCGCTCAAGGCCGCGGATAGAGCGCGTCGGAACGGCCAAGCCACCCCTAGGTCAAAAGCCCCAGCCACTCCTGCGCGGCTTCGTCCAGCGACGAGCAGTTTAATGAGGCTCGAGGGCTGCAGCACGAACCACACCGACTTGGCCAAGACGTGAAACATCGATCGGGGTCACCCTGACGAAACACCAAAACTAGGCCGGGAATTACGCAACCCTCGTAACAGTTTTTTAGTCCGCCGCGTGCGAAGCTCACGTTTGACGACAGGAGCAGATGCGCCCTCGGGCCCCTGCCGGGCATGATGCCACCCTGAGCGTGCCGGCCGATCCGGTGTTTTCCAAATCCACATCGCCAACGAATCTCTCGTGCTCCCCCCACGAGAGTCCGGGTCCGCATGCTCCGCCAAGCCCCCCAACAGCTCCAAGCGAGCAGGCGGACCCCCCTTTGGCTTTGCTCCCTAATCTTTCAGCATGGCGCCATCGTCGCCGAAGCCGGGGATTTCACGAAATCCGAAGCCATCCAGGATGATGCGGATTTGCGGTTCGATGAAATTGATCAGCCGGTCGACATCGCATTGCTCGAACAGGGCTTTTCGCAGTCCTTGCTTGTAGGCCGCTAAAATGAGAGCGGAGGCCGCCCTGAAATTCCCCTGGCGGATCTGTCCGCGCGCCGCCGCCTCATTGAACAGCGCATTGACCAGTTCATGATGCTCGAAGAGCTGTCGTGCGTCGTCGCGCTCGCGTATTTCACTCCATTGCCATGAGTAGGCCTGCTCGGCGGCCACCAATTTCAAACTTGCCAGATCCACCACGTAATAGAGCCGAAGCAGATATTTGATCTGCGCGGCCAAAGATCCGTATCGCGGCGGCATGCGCCTGATTTCGGCGTATTTCCTTTCCGTGTGGGCTCTGATCGCTTCGTAGAGCAGGTCTTCTTTGGTTCTGAAAAGGGTGTTGAACTCCATCTTTGAAATGTCGGCGGTGGCACAGATGACCTCGACCGAAACGTCATCGGCGTTGAGCCGGCTGAACAGCCGATTGGCAGTCTCGACCAGCCGCTCACGCTTTTCGGAGGTCGCCGACATGAGCTGATCGATCTGCACGTTCAGCACCCGGGCCAGGTTCCCCAGCCGCCTTGTCGAGGGCTGGGTCGTTCCCGCTTCCCACTGCGAGACGGCGTTGCGGGAGACGCCGGTGAGGGCTGCGAGTTTCGACTGCGACAAACCCGCAGCGTCCCTCAGTTCCCGAAGCCTTGGCCCTAGGTTCATCGCATCGCCCCGCCATTCTTGCATCTTCAAAGTTTCCCGCGTACAGAATGATGTAGTACGAAGCCCCACTTGACATCAACGGTAAGATTTACTTACCTGCGACGCATAGGCTGGCGTACGTTTTGGGGGCGTCATGTTGCTGCGTCATTCTTTTTCTGGCCCGCTGTATCAGCAGGTTCACCAATTGCTTAGGGATAAAATCCTAGTCGGTGAATGGCGGTTGGGTGTGCCGATGCCGGGGGAAGCGGATCTTTCGCGGCAGCTGGGCGTGAGTAACGGGACCGTGCGCAAGGCGCTGGTGAGCTGGCGCGAGAGCGCCTGGTCATCCGCGAGCGGGGGAGAGG
>JBKJYG010000407.1:0-8962 GCA_046715905.1 Hyphomicrobiaceae bacterium
ACCCGTGACAGCACGCGATCTGTCCAATTGTACTGGCCCATCTCGTGGATTTGCGAAAACCGCGCCAGCTCCGCGTCGTAGGCGGCGCGCTGCTGGCGTTCGGCGGCCGTCGAATACCGCTCATGATGCAGCACAGCGGGCTGGGCGAGGCGCGGTTTGACTTGGTTGGTGACGCCGTCCGCTGCGTAGCCGACGCATAGCCCGAAAACGCACATGGCGCCGGGCGGCAATCCGAGCAGTTCAGCGACCCGGACCGTATCGTTGCGCATCGCGCCGATATAAACGGTCGACAAGCCCAGCGATTCGGCCGCGACGACTGCATTTAGCGCCGCCAGCGCTGCATCGATCGCAGCCACGAGAAAGGTCTCGAGGTAGGGCACGTTCTCCAATTCGATCGCTTCTTCCCGGCCGATCCGCTCCAGTCGAGAGACATCGGCCAGAAACGCCAGAAACAGCGGGCACTGCTCGATGTGCTTTTGATGGCTCGCGATGCGGGCGAGCTCGGCGCGCACCGCGGGCTTCGTGACGGCCACCGCGGACCATGTCTGCAAATTCGAGCTCGTCGCGGCCGACTGCGCAGCCGCGATCAGGGTTTCGAGCGTCCCGTCGGGCAACGCATCTGGCTTGAAGCCGCGCACCGAACGATGAGCGAGCAACGTTGCGACGACCTCGTTCCAGGGCCCCGACTTCGGCACGGCTTGGCGCCCATAACGAAGCTCAAGCGCGCTTATCTGGTCCGTGCTGTTCATGAGTGTGCCTCGACTGTGCTGCAGATGGCCCGACGTCAGCCGACGCCCAGGGGCAATGGCCCGGCAGGGCCTCGATTGATGTCGGTCGCGCGCTGCAGCCGGCTTTGGAGATAGGCCGGCGTGCGCATCTCGATGAGGCGGCTCGCCGTTCGCTCGAACAGCACAGATTGATCGCCTTCCGGATAAAGCCGGTCGGGCTCGGCCGCAGCCGAGGCGATCAAACCCACACGGTTGTCATACAGCGTATCGATCAGGTTTACGAACCGCCGTGTGGCCGCGCGTCGCTCCGGGAGGAGCCGGGGAATCTCATCAAGCACGAGCGTATGGAAGCGATGGGCTAGGTGCAGGTAATCAAGAGACCCCAGAGGCCGGTCGCACAGCTCCTCGAAACTGAAGCGTGCGACCCCGGCTGCAGCTTGCGGAACCGTCAAGCTGCGTCCTTTAACGTCAAGCTCGAGCGGTTTTCCGACGCAAACACCCGTCAAACGCCGAAAGGCGGCGTCCAGTGCGGTTTGGGCTGCCGGCCCCAGCGGTTGAAACCAAAGTGGCTGGCCTTCGAGTTTCTCTAGCCTGTAGTCCTTGGCGGCGCTGAGCTCGACGACCTCCATATGCGCCTCGATCAGCGCTATGGAGGGAAGGAAGAGCTCGCGGTTGAGCCCGTTGCGATAGAGCTCGGCGGGCGCCATGTTGGAGGTTGCGACAACCACCACCTCATGTTGGAACAGCCCGGCGAACAGGCGTCCGAGGATCATCGCATCAGCGATGTCGGTGACGTGCATCTCGTCGAAACACAGCAGGCTGCAGTCCTGCGCGATCTCGGCGGCAACATGGGGGATGGGATCTCCGTCCACCCGTTTGCGCACCTCGCCGATGCGATCGTGCGTTTCGGCCATGAATTCGTGAAAATGGAGACGCCGCTTGGGTTGCCATGCGACGGTATCAAAAAACAAATCCATCAACATGGTTTTGCCGCGGCCCACTTTGCCGTGAATGTATAGTCCAGGCGGGGGCGCACGCTTGCGGCCGAACAGGCGACCGAGCACGCTACGCGCTCCCCGCCGATGCGAAGCCAGTCGGGTTGCAAGCTCGGCCAGCCGCAGCATCACCGCTTGCTGCGCCGGATCCGGCTGCACTTCACCGCTCGCCAGCATGGCAAGATAGCGATCGTTCAGAGGGCTAAACATTCAGAACCGTTGTTGGGAAGCGGCGGGGATAACGAAGCGGGTGAAGCTGAGCCGCACAAATCCCGGCAAGCCCTCCGCAATACCTCAGTTCGCAGTTCAATACCGCTGACAACGAAGCTTGCGGCTATTTAGCGCTGTCCAGGAATTCAGAACTGAACGTGTTTGTGACTTGCGAAGCCTCCCGGAGCAGCGGAACGTTCCAGATCATGCTGCGTTGCACAAAAAGTTGTACTCGGGTATTGACGCTCGAAGTTTGTGGGAGAGTTTAGCTTGATCAATAGCGATAGCATCGATCACCATCTTGGTGCGGGCTTGGTTCGAAAACTGCTGCCTGCCGAGAATGGGGCCTTTCGCGAACACCTGCTGCGGCTGGACGCACAAAGTCGCCGCATGCGCTTCGCCCAGGGTGTCTCCGATCCGTACATCGACGCTTACGCCTCTCGCATGAGCGACATGGGGGCCATTGTGTTCGCCTACGTGGTCGGTGGCGAAGTACGGGCGGCAGCCGAGCTCAGAAAATTGGGCGATGCGTGGGGCCGCGAGGTCGAAGCGGCCTTCTCCGTTGAGCGCCCCTATCAGGATCATGGGATCGGATCGGAGCTCATGGGCCGCGTCATCCGGGCCGCGCGCAACCGCGGTGTGCGGCTGATCTACATGAGCTGTCTCGCCGACAACGCAAAGATGCAGGCCATCGCGCGCAAGTACGATGCGGAGTTGCGGTTCGAGTACGGAGAGGTCGTGGGCGAGATCATACCAACGACGCCGAATTACTTCTCGGTGCTGACCGAAGCATTTGAAGATCGCGCGGGATACGTGATGTCGATTCTCGATCTGCAGGCGAAGCTGGTCAGCAAGGCGGCCTAAAAAACGCGGGCGTCGCGGTTGCTCGACCGGTCGCCGATCAATCCCGGTTGCGTATGGCTTTCAGCTCGGGGTCCATCTTGTCGAACGCGATCAGGGGGGCGAAGGTGCGGAACACGCTATTCGTCACCCGGCCACGATGGCGGAAGTAGACCCACAGATTGTCGAGCCGGCTTCCAAGCTTCACCTTCTGGGCATAGGCCGTCTGTCCTGACTGGAATTGCCGTGCGCCGTGCCGCAGCGCAAACCTTACCCCCTCCATCCAGGCCACGAAGAACAGGTTGTGATCTCGCCCGATGGGATAGCGCATGCCCCAGAATTTATCGATGATGCGGTGTTCCTCGATGAACATCAATTTGAAGGCGAGCAAGCGCCCATCGACGCGGCAAAGTATGCAGCGGGCTCGATCGCCCATGGCTTCGGTGACCGAGCGGAAATAGTCCGGGGGGAGTTGCTCGAAGTCGCCGTAGTCGAAGCGGCTGTTCTTTCGAGTTTCCTCATAGAGTTCGTAGATTTCATCCTCGAGGCCTGCAATCGACTGCACTGTCTCCAGATGGACGTTACCGGCGGTCTTCAGCTTGCGGCGCAAGGTTGATCGGTTGTTCGCCGACAACGACGCAATGTAGTCCGCATCGGTTTTGAACGGTAAATCCAAAACGCAAACCGGTAGACTGGCAATCCGCGAAAAGCCGGCAGATGTAATGGCGGAATTGATGGAGGGGGCTTCAGAGTCTGCCAAATCCTTGATGGCCAGTAACGGAACCCGTTCGGCCGCGGCATAGCAGTCGAGACCCTGCAGCAGCGCCTGCATGGCTGCCGATTTGCCGGAGGCGTCGAGCGTTGGGTCAAATCCCAGATGGCAACGGTCCGCCAGCGGTGAGCCTAATCCCATCACAGGCAGCCCGACCAGACGCGGCGCGTGACGGTGCAACCAGTCGCCAATCGGCCTCCAGCGGCCCTGAAGGGGGGTATCGAGCCGGTAGGTGATGCGAAACAGCGGCGCGGCGGCGATAATGCGGCCATTCTGTTTGACCGCTAGGGCTTCGAAGGCGAATCCCGGAGGTGGACAGGCTTCGACGGCCTTATAATAGCGCCAGCCTTCGGCGTCGTCCGGCTGTAGGCGGGTCCAATCGGCTTCGGGGATGGCACCCACACCGGGGTAACGTTGAACCAGAAGCTCCGATTTTGCCAGCATAAATCAGCCCTAAAGGGCCCGGTTCCGCCCCGATAAAAAACCGCGGCTCCTGATCCGGGCATCGACGCTCGCCAACGCGAATCCGAGAGCGGCCCGCGAGGAACCCGACCGAGGTTGATCCACGACGGACCCGCTACTCGGCCGCGTTGAAATGAGCCGGCTTTCGAACAGGCTCCCTGTACCCGATTCGGGCGATCAGCGCGCGAGCGAATGCGCCGGATCGTTCCACCACCAGATGGCGCTGGCGATCAAGTGTGACCAGATGGTAGCTGTCATCCAGAACGAGCATGTCGACGGGGCCTGCAAGGCGCCGCTGCAGATAAAAGGCATTGTCGATGTCAGAAATGTCGTCCTCGCGCGGATGCATGATCAGCGTGGGACAACTCACGTCCGACAAGCGTTTTTTCACGGTCGCGACGAGGCTGTTGAAATGAGCGAACGACCTGAGCGGGGTGGAAAACACGCCGGCGGCGGCGCTGTTTCCCGATTGCATGCTTTGGACGACAAAGGCTCTGATCCGATCGTCCTTCAGCCCATAAGGCTCATGCTCGGACAAATTCATCTCGATGGTGAGATTGGTCGGACGCACATAATAGAGCAGGCGCGCGTACCAAGGCATCGACCAGCCGTTCATCCACATCGTCGGAGCGTAGAGCGCCAGAGCATGCACGGAGTCGGGTCGGTTCTGGGCCAGGTGCAAGGCCAGGATCGCACCCATTGAAAGCCCGCCGGCGATGACCACGTCGCACGTCTCGAGCAGCTGATCGTGCGCGGCTTCAACACTCGCGTACCACTCGCGCCATGTTGACGCGCGCAAATCTTCGACCGTCGAGCAATGCCCGGCGAGCTGGCAGCACGACACGGTGTAGCCGGCTCGGGCCAACCCCTGTGCGACGAAACGTAATTCGACCGGAGTGGCCCCAAGCCCGTGAATGAGGAGAAACCCCACTCGACCCCCAGCATGCAGAGTGCTGCGATCTATGATGTCGTTTTTGTTCTTGTGATGAGTCACTTAGATCTTCTTCCTCATACTCAAAAGTTACATTAAGCCGCGCTGGCGCGATTGGCTACCCCCGATCGTCGCCGGTCCAGCTCTCAGTCCGACAGCCGACCTGTTCCGCCCAACGTGTGTTGATACAGATGGACGACCGATGCTTGTAAATCCGACTCGCCTTACCCCAGCCGTGTGACACGGTGAAGGAGTTGATCGAGCAACTCGAGAGCGAGATCGATCTCATCGTTTGACATGTGCAGGCTGGGCGCCAGGGTCACGACGTTTTTGTAGTAACCGCCGATATCGAGCACGAGGCCATACTTCTTCCCGCGGACTTCAAGATCGGCTTTGAATGATTCGTCAACCATCATGTCAGTCAAACGTTTCGAGGGCGTAAAGCTGTCGTGTGGTTCGCAGATCTCCATCCGCAGGGCCATGCCGAGGCCATCAACGTCGCCGATGATCTTGTACCGCGACTTCAAGACTTCCAGGCCGGCAAGAAACCGGGCGCCCTTCTGCATGACCATCGCTTCGTAATCGGTCTCGTGCATCATGCGCATCGCTTCGAGCGCCACTCCGGTACCCATCGGATTGGCATTAAAGGTCGAGTGCGTCGAGCCTGCCGGGAAAATTTCCGGATTGATCAATTCCTCGCGTGCCCACAGACCCGACAGTGGATTGAGGCCGTTGGTGATCGCCTTACCGAACACGATCACATCGGGCTGAACGCCGAAGTGCTCGATCGACCAGAGCTTGCCGGTGCGGAAAAAGCCCATCTGGATTTCATCGACGACGAGAAGGACGCCATACTGATCGAGCACCTTTTTGAGCTCGACAAAGAAATTCTTGGGCGGGATGACGTACCCACCCGTGCCTTGCACGGTTTCGACGTAGAAGGCCGCATACTCGCATTGCTGGGCCTTCGGATCCCATAGACCATAGTATTCGCTCTCAAAGAGCCGCGCAAATTGCTGTACGCACTGCTGGCCATATTCTTCCTTGGTCATGCCTTTCGGGCCGCGGAAGTGATACGGAAACGGTATGAACTGAGCCCGGTCGCCGAAATGGCCGTAGCGCCGGCGGTATCGATAGGACGAGGTGATGGAGGACGCGCCAAGCGTGCGCCCATGATATCCGCCTTCGAAAGCAAACATCAGGCTCTTGCCGCCCTTGGCATTGCGGATAATCTTGAGGCTATCCTCGATCGCCTGGCTGCCGCCGACGTTGAAATGGACCCGACCCTTCATGCCGAACTTCTTCTCAGCATCCTGGCCGATCATCGCGGCGAGCTCAATCTTCTCGCGATGCAGGTACTGAGAGGCAACTTGCGGTAACGTATCGAGCTGCCGGCGGACAGCATTGCTGAGGCGCTCGTTCTTGTATCCGAAATTGACCGCCGAATACCACATCTGCAAATCAAGGTATTCGCGCCCCTCCAAGTCGTAGATGAAGGACCCTTCGCAGGTGTCGAATATCTTGGGCGGGTTGGTGTAATGCACGGTATCCCCGTGCGAGCAGTAACGCGCTTCCAATGCGAGCAGGTCTTCCTCGCTCCTCTGGGCCGTATCGAGGGTCAATTGCTGAGACATGGTCGAAGCCTTCGTGTTATTCGGTCCAACGCCGTA
Organism: Hyphomicrobiaceae bacterium; assembly: GCA_046715905.1. Taxonomy (GTDB): domain Bacteria; phylum Pseudomonadota; class Alphaproteobacteria; order Rhizobiales; family Hyphomicrobiaceae. Next base: position 6,609 of record JBKJYG010000407.1, read on the forward strand.
TCAGGCTTGGCCGCACTTTCAAGAACCGCCGCGACCGCTCGGCAAGCGGCAAAGACGTTACGGGGAGCCGCAGGTGAACAGCGGGCAGGATTGCCATTTCGATCTGACGGAAATCAATGCAACTACCGACCGATCGTGCATGCCCTCAGTTGAGCCGGGCTAACGGCACCCGCACGGAGACAGGTGCATAACCACTCTTCTTGACCTGCCGGCTGACGAATGGTGCTGCCCAGGCCTCGAAGTGGGCGAGAGCATCGCCAAAGTTTTCGATTGCCAAGTGTGTGATGGCCTGATCACGGCAGTGCTGAATGAGTGAATTCTTGGCGAGAACGAAATCAGCCTTTTCCGCGACACAAAAATCCGATCGTCCATCCCCGATGACGATCGTCGAAATAGTGCCTCCGGGGATGCGGCTGCATTTGCAATGCCCCGCGCCAGTGCGGCAAGCGTCTTGCATATGCGGGAACCCCAAACGCCAGCGCTCGCCTCCCATCCACTCCAAATGGTTAGCGAAGTACGGCAATGTAAGGTCTAGTTTCCTCAGCACGGCCTCGATCGCGAGATCAAAGCCGTCCGAGACGATGGAAACATGCATTCCCGCATCCAGGCAGCGTTCGACGAACGCGCGGAAATTCTTGTCGATTGCCCGCCGACTGACAGCCTGAGCGATGTCGAGGGGGGTGGCCCTGATCAGCTCGACCTGGCGGCGCAGACATTCACGCGAGCCGATCTTGCCGGCCTTCCAATCCTGCTCGATCGTGAGCCAATCGGCATGCGCGAACGATTCAAGAACGAAATCCGTGACATCGTCCTCGACAATTGTGCCGTCGAAATCGACGAAGACGTGGCAGCTATGACGAGCGCTCGACACGATGGGGCAAAACCTTTCGACTGGAGGTTAGGTGGGGAGCGTCCGCAAGCGCCCTCCTGTCAGATAGCCTCTGTTTACGTTCGCGCAAATGGTGTGCCAAGATAATCGTTAACAAAATCGGTCAACAGCGACGATTGGTCTTGCTGCGGCGCGGATTTGCAACACTAGGCGCGATGAGAAAGCTTAAGCTTCATTGAGGGAACGCGCTGCGAGACCGTTCGCTCCTCCGGGAGACGAGATGACGCGGTTAAGTTTGCATGCCCCATTTCCGGACGGTTACCGCTTCGAGATTACGGAAAATCAAGTTTTCGACCAGAAGTCCGATAAAAATAACCGTGAACAGTCCGGCGAAGACTGTTGGAATATCGAGCTGGTTCTTTGCTTCGTATATGAACCAGCCAAGTCCGCCTTTGCCTGATGATGCGCCAAACACCAGTTCGGCGGCAATGAGGGTACGCCAGGCAAAAGCCCAGCCGATCTTGAGTCCGGTCAGTATCGAGGGGAATGCGGCCGGGATGAGAATTTGCAAGACGTAGTTGAGGCCCCGCAATCCATAGTTGCGGCCAACCATTCGCAGGGTGTTTGACACCGATTTAAAGCCCGAATGCGTGTTTAAGGCGACGGCCCACAACACCGAATGGATCAGCACGAAGATGATCGACTTGTCGCCCAGCCCAAACCAGATCAGCGAAATCGGCAGCAGCGCGATGGCCGGGAGCGGATTGAACATGGCGGTCAACGTTTCGAGCAGGTCGTTGCCGACGGTGGTCAGCATGGCGAAGGTCGTGAACAACATCGCCAGTCCAAGCCCAATAGCGTAGCCCTGCAGCAGCAGGCGTATTGAGTTGAGGCACTTATAAAACAGGTCGCCCGTGATCATCGAATCCCAGAGCGAGCCCATGGTCGCCGTGAACGTCGGGACAAGCAAAGAATTGTCCAGCCGCACGGCGTAGATTTGCCAGATCAAGGCGAGCATGATCAGCAAAACGGCCTTCCGGAGGAAGACGTTGTTAAAAAGGCGCTCGATAATGGTGAGCGGCTTGACGACAACGCCAAAATCCCGATCGGCAACCGTATCACGGACATACTCGGCGCGGTCGCGGACATTGGAGCGGAGGATATCATGCATGGGGCTGGACCTCCCGCTCCTCGACCTTGTCTGCAAAGAGCATGTGATGGATGCGATCGGACAGCTTCTCGCCCGTTTGCGGATCAACAGGATCACTGCCGTCGCTGTTGAGTTCAGCCTTCACCTGCCCGGGATGGGGAGAGAGCAGGAGAATGCGATTGCCGATCAGCGTAGCTTCCGGAATGGAATGCGTCACAAACAGGACCGTAAACTTGGTATCCTCCCAAAGCTGCAAGAGTTCCTCCTGCATTTTGCGTCGGGTGAGGGCGTCCAAAGCCGCAAACGGTTCGTTCATCAACAGAATGTCGGGCTCCATCGCCATCGACCGGGCCAGAGCCACGCGCTGTTTCATGC
>JBKJYG010000408.1:0-3185 GCA_046715905.1 Hyphomicrobiaceae bacterium
AGGCATGGCATCTGGGGAGTGGCCGCGGCGGCAATCTGTTTGGCGATCGCCCCCGCGGTCCTGGGATGGATGAGCCCGGTGGTCCTGGGATTGATATTGGCTGCTCCCCTGGTTTTGCTCACCGGCAAACCTGCAGGTCATCGGCTGGCGTACTACCTCGGCACGCCCAATCCAAAGGCGCGGCGCGAGTGAGCCCCTCGTTGGCAACGGTCAATGCCGCGCTCGCTGACCCGAAGCTTTGCGCCGGTTGCTGATCGGTGGAAGCGAAGCCAAGTGCGGCGCGAAGTCCACGCCGTTTGCCGGGGATGTGGATGCCGAGCAAGCGACGCAGTTGTTTGCGCTGATCGGATCGCTTGGTCTCGATGGGGTTGAGGTGTCCCCTGAAGAGTGCTTGATAAGCGACATGAGGACGGGTTCGACTGAAAGTGGCGTTGACACTTCTTAGCCGTCAACGCAATATTTCGCGGTGTGACGCGTCGTGGCTATGACATATGAGCGGCCCCATTGAGTTGGCGCTCTGTGAACCTTCGCAACAATCGCGTATGGCATTCGCCGCCCGAACGAGCACATCTCGTCTGAATCCAACGGAGCAACATATTTATAGGAGACGAACCGTTGAGTCGACCTTTTGAAATGCGCTCCAACGATCGAGGCGTAGCTTTCGTGGCTCAAGGACTGATTTGTGCGGCGTTGTCCATGCTGGGTTTGTACCTCGGTCGCGAGCTTCTTGTGCCACTCGTCATCGCTGCACTGTTGGGTTTCATTCTATCTCCTCTTATACGATGGCTTCGAAGTAAAGGCGTGTGGAAGACTCCCGCCGTTGTCCTGACCGTTGTCGCCGCAATTAGTATCTTTACAGCGCTGGGTTCAGTGATTGTTATTCAGATTGGTGATCTAGCTCAAGACCTTCCCAAATACGAAAGCAACCTACGACAAAAAATTCGTTCGCTAGGCAGCGGAACGCTGGCTTCGGGTGCCCTTGAGCGTGCTTCCGGTACCTTGAAGGAATTACAGGGGGAGATCGCAAAATCATCGACGGCTACGGAAGTCGCTCCACCTCAAAAGCCTCTTCTAGTCGAAATCCGATCGCCCGAGCCAAGGGGCCTAGAATCAATCGGCAACTTATTGCGGCCGCTATTATCACCACTTGCAACGACGGCGCTCGTGATCCTCTTCCTGCTGTTTATTTTGATGCAAAGAGAAGATATTCGCGACCGTTTCTTGCGGCTTGCCGGCGCAAGCGACCTACACCGTAGTACAGCCGCACTCGATGACGCCGGATCGCGGCTGAGTCGATTTTTCCTGATGCAAACGCTTCTGAATATAGGCTTTGGTTTCGTCATTGGGCTAGGTCTTTGGATCATAGGCGTACCCAATTCTGCTCTTTGGGGTGTCCTCGCGGGCCTGATGCGCTTCGTCCCGTTTATCGGTTCTTTGATCGCTGCATTCTTCCCAATTGCCCTGGCGGCTGCTGTAGATCCTGGTTGGTCGATGGTTATCGTTGTGGCGACCCTGTTCGTCATAACCGAACCGCTCGCAGGCCACGTGATTGAACCCATTCTCTACGGCCAGCACACCGGTCTATCGCCCGTGGCCGTCGTCATCTCCACATTGTTCTGGACACTGCTTTGGGGACCGATCGGATTGCTGCTCGCCACGCCGCTCACGGTCTGTCTCGTCGTTATCGGTCGCCATGTTGAGCAACTGCGTTTCATTGACATTATGTTTGGAGATGAACCAGCGCTGGAGCCCGACCAACGCTTTTATCAGCGGTTATTGGCCAGCGATGCCACGGAAGCCTCCGACCAGGCAGAAGAGCAACTGAAAGCCCAGGATCTCATCTCGTTTTATGACGGTGTGGCCATGAAGGCGTTGGCACTCGCGCAAACCGATGCCGCTCAAGGAAAATTGTCACGTGAGAAGCAGCAGGAAATTAGCGAAATCATAGGCACCGTGGTTGAAGATCTTGGCGTTGATCTTTCGAATCAACAATCATCAGTGGGCGAAAGCGAACCCATTTCAAATTTGCCGAACATTCTGTCCGAATATCAAGTTGAAGCCTCCATTGTATGCATGGCAACGAGAAGTGCGCTTGACGAGGCCGCAGCAGCAATGCTCGTCCAACTGCTGCGAAACGGAGGACTTCCCGCGGTAACACAACCTGTGACCAACTTGTCTGCAACCGGGAGAGCCCCATCACTGCCGCTAAACCCACCTCTCATCGTTTGCTTGTCGTATTTTGGCTCTGTCGGTAATCCGGCACCTGTGCGGTACACGATACGACGCCTTCGTCGAACACTGCCGCGTACAAAATTCATCGCGGCATTCTGGCTCTTGGGCGATGACATCACCAAGATGGAAGAATGGAGAAAGGCAGTTGGCGCCGATTTCGCAGCTTCGAAATTGTCCAGCGTAGTGGAAATCTGCCGCGGTGAAGCCTTGGTCCATCCCGATCTCGTGACGAATGCTGCTGAGGTTTTGGCTTGAGCTGAGGATCCTAAGCGAATGCCGGGCTGCGCGAGTTCAGATTTGGCGGTGGGTCGCGGCACGGTTCGCAACGACGGTTTAGGTGCTGATGGCGCACTGAGGTTGGGGTCTCTGTTTGACGGCGTCGAGATCATCTGCTCGCGTCGTCAATCGAATCATGAGGAGCGACATTGCAATGGATACCCTACTGACCCTTGCCGCAGACCCCGCAGCGTGGGCAGCGCTTCTGACATTGATCGCGATGGAGGTCGTCCTCGGTATCGACAATCTGATCTTCATCGCGATTTTGACCGACAGGATGGCAGAGCATCAACGCGAATTGGGCCGCCGCATCGGCATTGGCATGGCGCTGGTCATGCGCCTCGCATTGCTTGGCACCATCGCCTACATCGTTAAGCTGACCGCGCCGCTGTTCAGCGTGCTGGGGCATACCTTCTCCTGGCGCGACCTGATCCTGATCGCGGGTGGTTTGTTCCTGATGTGGAAGGCGACCAAGGAAATTCATCACCGGGTCGATCCAAATCCAGGTCCGGACCTGTTCAACCGTCAGGATGTCTCGCTCGGTTTCGCGGCAGCGATGGGTCAAATCGTGTTGCTCGATCTCGTGTTCTCCATCGACAGCATCATCACCGCCGTCGGCATGACCGAGCATGTGCCACTGATGGTGATCGCGGTGGTGGTCGCGGTCATCGTCATGC
>JBKJYG010000409.1:0-3754 GCA_046715905.1 Hyphomicrobiaceae bacterium
CCTCGGCGCAGCGGTCGATATCGTGCGCGCCGTCCATCAGCACCTCCGGTTCGACGATCGGCACAAGGCCGCCTTCGAGGCAGATCGCGGCATAGCGTGCCAGGGCATGCGCGTTGGCTTTGATGCAGGTGTAGCTCGGGATGCCCTGGCCGATGTCGATCACCGCCCGCCACTTGGCGAACTTCGCCCCCAGCTCGACATACTCTTTAACCCGGCCAGGTAGGCCGTCGAGGCCTTCGGTTACCAGCTCGCCGGGGCAGAACTGCAGGGGCTTGGTGCCCCCGTCGACCTTAATCCCCGGCAGCGATCCCGCGCCCGAGATGACTTTGACCAGCGGGGTTCCGTCCTTGGCCTTCTGCCGGATCGTCTCGTCATAAAGGATGACGCCTGAGATGCAGGACTTCATCGCCTCGGTCGATCGAAACAGCATCTCGCGATAGTCGCGGCGCGTGTCCGCGGTCGATTCGGCCTTGATGGAATCGAAACGCTTCTTGATGGTGCCGGAGCTCTCGTCAGCCGCCAGAATACCCCGGCCGGGCGCGACCATGGCTTGCGCCACTTTCTCGAGCGTCATTGTCATCTGGACCTCCAAGCCTGGGACTGATCGCGGGCGCGATCGGAACAAAATAGGGCGAGCGCGTCCTTTAACCCGCTGCGCGCGGCAAAACCAGGGCCTCGCGGCTATCCGCTGGGGTACATCCCTCCGCCGTCCAACGATCACCGACGCCAACACGTTCCGTTTGATCTGCGTCACAGCGAAGCTTTGGACTTGCGGCCTGCGGCCTCGCCGCTTAAAACCATAAAAAAGGGCGTTGGCCATGCGGCCGGTGCCCTTTTTGTTTGGCCAGGCGCGAGGCACAAATGGCAAACGTGGTGGTCGTCGGCGCCCAGTGGGGCGATGAAGGCAAGGGCAAGATCGTCGATTGGCTGTCGGAACGCGCCGACATCGTGGTGCGCTTCCAAGGCGGGCACAATGCCGGCCACACGCTCGTCATTGGCGGCGTCACGTACAAGCTGTCGCTGCTCCCGTCCGGCCTCGTGCGTCGGGGCAAGCTGTCCATCATCGGCAACGGCGTGGTCGTCGATCCCTGGCACTTCGTCAAGGAAGTGACGAACCTGCGCGCGCAAGGCGTCGAAGTCACGCCGGACAACCTCAAGCTCGCGGAGAACGCGACGCTGATCCTGCCGCTGCACCGAGAACTCGATCAGTTGCGCGAACAGGCCGCAGGCGGCCAGAAGATCGGCACGACGGGACGCGGCATCGGTCCGGCCTACGAGGACAAGGTTGGCCGGCGTGCCATTCGCGTGCAGGATCTGCGCAATCCCGACACGCTGGGGCCCAAGATCGATCGTCTGCTCGTGCATCACAATGCACTCCGGCGCGGCCTTGGCCAGGTCGAGATCGACAAGCAGCACCTCATCGCGGAGTTGACCCGCATCGGCCCGCAGGTCGTCCCGTTCGTCGATACCGTGTGGGAGACGCTGGACAAGGCCCGCCGCGCCGGCCGGCGCATCCTGTTCGAGGGCGCGCAAGGCGCGCTACTCGACATTGACCACGGCACGTATCCGTTTGTCACCTCCTCCAATACCGTGGCAGGTCAGGCAGCGACAGGATCGGGCATGGGCCCGGGCTCGATCGGCTACGTTCTGGGCTTGGCCAAGGCCTACACGACGCGGGTCGGCTCGGGTCCTTTCCCCACTGAGCTCATCGACGCCGCGGGCAAGCCCGATGCCATCGGTCAAATCCTTGGCGAACGCGGTCGCGAATTCGGCACCGTGACCGGGCGGGCGCGTCGCTGCGGCTGGTTCGATGCTGTGCTCGTACGACAGATGGTCAAGGTTTCGGGCATCGACGGGATCGCCCTCACCAAGCTCGATATCCTCGACCCATTGCCCGAGCTGAAGATTTGCGTTGGCTACAACCTCGATGGCCAGCTGATCGAACGGCTTCCCGCCGGCCAGAACCAGCAGGCGCGCTCCAAGCCGGTCTACGAGTCGCTCGAGGGCTGGAACGCATCGACGGAAGGCAAGCGCTCGTGGGTGGATCTGCCCGCTCAGGCCATCAAGTACGTCAAGCGAATCGAGGAGCTGATCGAGTGCCCGGTGACGCTGCTCTCGACCAGTCCCGAGCGCGATGACACAATCCTGATGCGCGATCCCTTCGAGGACTGACGCGGGCGGGCCACGGCAGCAAGAGGGTGACAGCATGGCAACGAAAGCTAAAGCCGGCAGCTCGGCCGGCGCACGCCAGCCGCTCTCGCTTCCCGCGGCTCTCGACCTCAGCGGCCGCCGCATCGCCGTCACGGGGGCGGCCAGCGGCATCGGCCGCGCGACGGTCGATGTGCTGGCCTCGCTCGGGGCTTCGCTGCTGATCTGCGATCGGACACCGCTGGCTGACCTCAAGGCCACGCTCGAAGCGCGCGGCAGCGACGTTGCGTCTCTCGAGGGCGATATCACCCAGGAGGACTACGTCGCTCGCCTCCTCGAACAGGGCCCGATCCATGGCCTTGCCCACTGCGCGGGTATTCTGCCGGGCTCGTCGTTGCGCCGCGATCCCAAACGCCGCGAGCGGTTCCATCGCACGATGGACGTCAACGTGTTGGCGCCGCTCGAGATCGGCATGGAGCTCATCGACCACATGGCGGATCATGGTGGCGGAGCGATGGTGTTTATCGGCTCGGTCGCCGGCCGCACCGGCGGCACATCGCTGAAAACGCCCGTCGACTATTCCGCCTCCAAGGCCGCCATCCACGTCATCGTGCGCTGGCTGTCACGACAGGCAGTCGGGCGCAATGTGCTCGTCAACGGCGTCGCGCCTGGCCCCATCGCCACGCCGATGACGGCCGGCTCGACCATTGATGCCGCGGCACTCCCGCGCGGTCGGATGGGCCGGCCCGAGGAAATCGCCTGGATGGTGGCCATGCTGCTGACGCCGGCCGCGGGCTACGTGTCGGGCGCCGTGCTCGACGTCAACGGCGGCTCCTATGTCGGTTGAGCGCGCCGCGTCAGGCTGGTGTTGGCGTCGGCAACCGGGTTAGTCTCCGGAGGCAACCCGCGAGCGTGCAGAAGCGGGGCAAGCGCGAGGAGACGGCGGATGACCACGAGCGACCTGTATAAGAAGGGCGAGGCGATGCGACGCCGGCTGCGCGGCGATGCCAGCTTTGAAGAAAACAAGAAGCAGTACGACGCCGATCCGGTGATGAAGGAATTCATCGACGTGGCGACGGAAACCGTGTTCGGCGCCCTCTGGTCGCGTCCGGGGTTGGATATCAAAACGCGCACGCTCGTGTGCGTCGTCTCGGATGCGGCGACCGGCCGTCACCCCGAGCTCGACATCCATTTGCGGTTCGCCTTGAGGGAAGGCTGGACGGAGAAGGAATTGACCGAGGTCTTGCTGCACCTGGCGGGCTACGTCGGCGCTCCCCTCGTCCGGGAGGCGATGCTGACGGCGCGGGACGTGTTCGCCGACGAGCGCGCCAAAGCACGAAAGGCCTGACCGCCATGGCAAAGACGCCCGCCCCCGCCAGCACGCAGATGGCGTATTTCCCCGTGCGCAACGAGTGGCTTGCCCGGCGCACCGAGCCAATCCTCGAGCCTGACCTGCCGATCGTCGATCCCCACCATCATCTTTGGGATCGCCCCGAGTGGCGCTATCTCATTCACGAGCTCCTCGCCGACACCGCATCTGGGCACAATATCATCGCCACCGTATTCGTGCAGTGCCGCGCCATGCACCGGGCCGATGGACCAGAGG
>JBKJYG010000410.1:0-2640 GCA_046715905.1 Hyphomicrobiaceae bacterium
TGCCGCCCTGATGGCACAGCGTTGGGAGGGCCCTGTTGCCACGAACGCTTGCGAGCTGTTCCAGCACGCCGATGCCGACCTCGTCATTGATGCGCTGTTTGGCGCCGGGCTGACCCGGCCCATCGACGGCAATGATGCCGCCGCGATCGACCAGATCGATCAACGCCGCCGGCGCGGAGCCAGAGTGCTCTCGGTCGACGTGCCCAGCGGGATCAACGGTACGACAGGCCAGGTCCTCGGCTGCCATCGCGTGCAGGCGACCCACACCATCACGTTCTTCAGGCGCAAGACCGGCCACCTCCTGCTGCCGGGCCGCGATCTCTGCGGCGAGATCGTGGTGGCGCAGATCGGAATCCCACAGTCCGTGTTGTCCGACATTCGTCCCCGCGCTTCGATCAACCAGCCGCAGGCGTGGGCTCACATCCTGCCTCATCCGACGGGCGGCGATCACAAGTATACGCGCGGCCATGCGGTCGTCGTGTCCGGACCACCCCACCGGACGGGCGCAGCGCGTCTTGGCGCACGGGGCGCGCTTCGCATGGGGGCTGGCCTGGTGACCGTTGCTTCACCCAGGGACGCCGCGCTGATCAACGCCGCGCATCTGACGGCGATCATGCTGGCCCCGTTTGACGAGACGCGCGGATTGCAGGCCATGCTCGGGGACCCGCGCATCAACGCGGTGTTGATCGGACCCGGATGCGGTCTCGGCGACACGACGCGCGAAATGGTTGGGATCGCGCTTGCCACGCAAGCGGCCGTGGTGCTGGACGCTGACGCGCTGACGTCGTTCGCGGACGAGACTGAGCCCGCCCGAACGCCACCGCCGCCCCGCGCGCAGTTCGGATTTTTGGCTCTCACCGAAACCACGCCGCCGGCTGGCCCGCATGAGCTGTTTGCGATGATCGCGGCACGCACGGCGAGCGGCTTGCCGGCTGGCGCGCCGCCCGTGGTCTTGACGCCGCACGATGGTGAGTTCCGGCGGCTTTTCGGAACGGCCGGCGACCACGCCTCCAAGCTGGAGCGGGCGCGTTGGGCCGCTCGAACCAGCGGCGCGGTGATCGTCTACAAAGGCCCGGATACGATTGTCGCGGCGCCGGACGGGCGGGCCTTGATCAACGATAATGCGCCAGCGTGGCTCGCGACCGCGGGATCAGGCGACGTGCTGGCGGGGTTCATCACCGGTCTGCTGGCCCAGGGCATGCCGGTATTTGAAGCCGCAGCGGCATCGGTTTGGCTTCACGGCGCGGCGGCGGCTGCATTCGGCCCGGGCTTGATCGCCGAAGACTTGCCCGAATCGCTGCCCGGTGTCCTGCAGGCGTTGTACCCAGCGTTTGGCGTCCAAAGGTCTCTATAGACCTGGTCCTTGTGGCGCTCGGCCCGAGCGGCTACAAACGTCTTCTCGCTGCTATATCATGGCCGTGCATGCGTGATTGGTTCATCATCCTGCTCATTGCCGTCTTGAGCGGAGCCGTCGGGCTCTGGGCGGTGCGCCGTCGGCCTTCCAGCGGGACTGGGTCCGCCGAACCCGTCAAAAGCCCATCCTCCCCCATTGCAGGCGGCAGATCGAGGCCCACGCAGTCCGGCGTCCCGACCTCGCCGGGTCCGACGTTGGCCATTCTTGAGTTTGAAGGGGGGTACGGGCGCGTTGCCGTCCAGAGGCCAGAGGTCACCATCGGCCGGCATAGCTCGGACGATATCCGCGTCTCGGATATCCGGGTCAGCCGGCATCACGCGCGGCTGGTCGCCAAGCGCGGCGGCGGCTTTGAAATTCACAATCTCACGGCCGTCCGGTCGGAGCCCAACCCGATGCTTGTCAATGGCGAAACGCGCGAGCATGCAGACATATTCGCCGATGATATGATAACGCTCGGTGGCGTCAATTTTGTCTTTCGACCGGTCGTCTGATGAGGGCTGACCCGCAAAGGAGCAAGCTATGGCTGACCCCGACAAAGGCAAAACGGTCATTATGCCGGGACACACCTCGTCGACCGGCTATGGCGGGGCGCATACCGACGACAGCGTGACGCAAATCCGAGGCATGCCGAACGTCGAGGTCGGACGCTTGACCATCGTCGAAGGCAACGGCAATGGTGAGCGTCGGGCCGTGTACAGCGGCAGTAATCAGCTCGGCCGCAGCACGGAAAACAAGATTGCCCTCAACTTCGGCGATAATACGATCTCGAACCTCCAGCACGCCGTGATCACGTTTGATCCAGGTGAACGAGAGTTCGTCATCATCGAGTGCGGCAAGCCCAACCCGATCTACATCAATGGCCAACGTCTGACAGGGCAGCGGAAGCTTGCGGATGGTGATCTGATCCGGATTGGGCTGACGACACTCGCCCTCAAGTCACTCTGATACGCACGGGGCAGCCCCATGCCGCCCGCGCGAGCGGCCCTGTTGGACCAACCCAAGTCGGCACCTCGAACGCGCCCGCATCTTTGTAGGCTCAGCATGTCGCCCGCGCCGGTTCTCCGCCGCTCAGCGAGAGCCCGACGGCGTTTCACACCGGCGGAGGTCTAACGTCTCCTGCTGCCCAGGCACGCCTGCAAGCACCGCTGACGGTCGGCATCGCACTTCGAACTGCCCTTGGTGGCAACGCGACAATGGTCGTGGCTTGACTGGCACGCAGTGGCGCA
>JBKJYG010000411.1:0-3839 GCA_046715905.1 Hyphomicrobiaceae bacterium
CAGTCGTCCTCGAAGATCGGCACATCGTAGGTTTCGGAGAGGGCGAGGAGATCCATCCGGCGGCCTTCGCTCATGACAGTCGCCGTCGGGTTCTGGACGGTGGGGATGGTGTAGATGTACTTGGGTCGAATTCCCTTGCTCTTAAGCTCAACCAGGACCTGCGCCAATGCGGCAGCGCTCAGCCCATCGTGATCCACCGGCACGCCGACGATGTTGGCACCACAGCGCCGCAAACGTGTGATCGCGCCGCCGTAGGTTGATTGCTCGATGATCACCGTATCGCCAGGTGCTACCAGCACCTGGTTGACGAGATCGAGCCCTTGCAGGGAGCCCGACGTGATCAGCACGTCGTCGTCCGAGCACGTGATGCCTGCGTCGGCCGCCAATTTGCGGGCAATAAACGCGCGCAGGGGACGATAGCCCTGCGGGCCGCTTTCAAGTCCGTAGGTCGCGAGCGTGGCGCCTTCTCGCTTCAGGACGGTCACCGCGGCAGCGACCAGATCGTCGACAGGAATGCTCGCTCCATCGTTATGGCCGCCGACGAAATTGTATTTCGGAAAGCCCGCATACTTGACCGCTGGGGGCGGCAAGTTCGACCGCAGCAGTCCCGAATAATCGATCGCGTGTGAGGCCATGTGGCTATCCTCGCCAGTTGTTGACTGAACCTACACGTCGTGTCGATCACGAGTGTCGGCGGGGTGAAATGCGATGTAGATCAGGCCGCCGGCGATAGCGATGTTCTTCAGGAAGTGGTTCATCTGGTTCATGAACTGCGCGGGTTCGACCGCCCAGAAGTTATGATAGAGCACCCCCGCGGCCACGGCGAACGCGGCCAGGATCAAGGCTGCCGGCTGCACCAGCAGGCCGAAGATAAGCGCCAGAGCGCCGCCGAGTTCAAGGGCGATCACGGCTGGCAGCAGGATGTCAGGCATCGGCAGGCCTTTCGCCGCCATGCCGGCCATCACGGTCTGGAAATTGATGATCTTGTTGACGCCCGAGGCGATGAAGATGAGCGAGATGAGCAGGCGGCCGATGAAAGACATGGCTGATCCTTGAGGATTGATGGCGGGTGCGGTTGGCGCGAAAATGGATTATTCGGCCGCGTCCTTTCTAGCGCCTGCGTACCGCTTTTCTGCCTCGTAGTAGGCATCGAAGCCGGCGATGCGCCGGATGGCATCGAATCCGATCAGGCGCGTGTCGACTGGGCGACCGGCTTCCATGTCCTTGAGGCTGTCGGCCATCGCGCGCATGCTGGCCGACAGTAAGGTCAGCGGGAAGATTGCCAGCCGGAATCCAAGCTCGGCCAACCGTTCCATCGACGGGATCGGCGTTTTGCCGCCCTCCACCATGTTCGCCATGTGGATGCCGGGCACCTCCGCCGTGATCTGTGCCATCTCCGCCTCGTTTTGCGGCGCTTCAACAAATAAAATGTCGGCGCCCGCTTCCTTGAACGCGTTGGCGCGCCAGAGCGCCTCGCCAAGGCCCGTGGTGCCCCGGGCGTCCGTGCGCGCGAGAATGAGGATGTCTCCACCGGCCTGGCGCACGGCGGTGCGGGCGTGCACGGCCGCGCGCACGCGGTCCACGGCTTCTGATCGATCGACGGTCAGCTTGCCTTGCGTGTGTCCGCAGCGCTTGGGGGCCACCTGGTCCTCGATCATGATGCAGGCTGTCCCGGCTTGCGCGTAGCCCCGCACCGTACGCTCGACGTTCAGCGCGTTGCCATAACCCGTATCCCCATCCGCGATCACCGGGATCGAAGTTGCGGCGCAAATGTTGCGCACCTGATCCGCCATCTCGCCATACGAGATGAGACCAAGATCGGGCTCGCCGAGGCGCGCGGCTGCCACGGCAAAGCCGCTCATAAACGTGAACGGGAAGCCAGCCTCGCCGATCATCTTCGCCGACAGAGCATCAAAGGCGCACGGCACGCGTTGGCAGCGGTCAGGTTTGAGCAACGTCAGCAAGGCTTGCGCTTTGGTGGTCATGTGTCGATCCGTCCGAGGACTTCTTGGCAGCAGATTGCCCAGGTCCTCCGAAAAATGGCAGATTGATCGGCGTTCGGCAAGGAAGGGCGCTAGTTACAAAGGAGGAACACAGAAGTTCCCTGGCTTACGCCGCGGAAAATATCACATGCTTTCAAAAGCGTAGCGCTTGGCTCTAGCAGTGCGCCCGCCACCGTTGAAATCGTAGCGCCAGCCAAACGAGACGACGCGGCGCTTGCCAGCAGCCTATTGTGTCCCACGCGGCTCCATATTTGCAGCAAGACGGGGAAGCCTTCCGCCCGAGGACGACACGGAGCATACTGGGAAGACGATCTGACATAAAGCCGCCGTTTCTTCGCGGGAACAAGTACCCGGTTATGGCCGGAGTGCTGGCGGAGCTTACCGCGGTTTATTAGTCAACATCGCAAGTTGCGGGGCGTAAATGGGATCGAATGGTACCTTTGAAACAAACGAACAGGTTCAGTGGGTGGTGGTCAACACGCAGCCGCACCGAGAAAACCTTGCCCTAATCAACCTTGGTCGGCAGGGGTTTACGGCGTACTGCCCGATGGTGCGGGCCACGATCAGGCATGCGCGCCGAACCTCAATGGACTTGAGGCCGCTTTTTCGAGGCTATGTGTTTGCTCAGACGAGCGTCGATCTGAGCCAATGGCGGCCCATCCTGTCGACTTACGGCGTCCGCACACTGGTCCGTTTCGGCGGTCGATTGAGCTTTGTCGAGCATGGGTTCGTTCAAAGCCTGAAATCGCGCGAAGTGGGCGGAGCAATCATTAAACCGAATACGGCTTACCAAGTGGGGCAAGAGGTAAGGATGTCCGGAGGCGCTTTCGAAGGGTTGGTCGCAAAAATAATTGAGATGAGCGATAAAGACCGCTTAGTTCTCCTGATGAACATGCTCGGAGGTCCGGTGCGGGTCAAGGCCGAGGCCTCTCACGTGGAAGCTTTCTAATTCCTGATGCGAGCAGCCGATCAATTAAGGAGAGCAGAGTCGGCCAGGCGAAAGAGGGCGCTCGTCAAGGTACCCTGTCCCGGCGTCCGATCGATAAGCCAACAAACCACACTTTGCCATTGAGGATTTGTTCGGATCGTGTGCGGGCGTCGAGTTCCAGCCGCAAATTTTGCGCACGACACGCCGTGCCCGGGACAGTGAAGCCAAATTCGAACTCTTTCCAGGTCGGGACGATTCCGAGAACCATTGGACTCTCACCCAAGACAGAGACTTCCTCGAAACACGAGACGCGCCAACGAACCCCACGCCGTCCTGTGACATCGCCTTGGTACCGACCTTTAAAAACGTAAGTGCCGGGCGGCAGCATGATCACCTGAGAGACACCACCAAATTCTGTATTGCCACCGCTGAAAGCTAAGGAGAGCGCTCGACCATCGTGGCCCGGCTGTTGTTGGATCTCCACCGCTACGCCCGAGCCCGCGCGGATAATCCAGTCAAATGGCAGGCCCGATGGCTGAAGCTCAAAACCGCCATTGAAGAGAAAACCGGTTGCTGCCATCTGCTCAGGAGGCAAGAACTGGAGCCAGACATAGTAGGCAAGTTCATAGAATTTTTTGTTGAGCAAGAACGTTAAATAGGCATTCAGTTCGGGTTTTCGAGGCGGGTGGGGTGTTGCTGAGAGGCTGTTCAGTAAATCAAGGGGGGTGCGAGCGTCGGTGACATGGTCCATAAGGGCCGCAAAAAACGCGCCGCGCCATGGAGGATCCTGCGCCAGCATTCTCTTCAGGTCGGCCGAAGCCTCGTCGTTCTCTGCGATTTTGGCGAGGGCGGGGACGACGTTTGGCATGAGCCGCGGCCGCGTGCGGACGAGGATATCGGCGTAGCTC